>CAJGDH010000014.1 GCA_904502145.1 uncultured Eubacterium sp. | reverse complement strand
TGGTATTTGAACAGCTTGACAGAGGCGAGGAGATCTTTCCCGCGGGAATCCTGGTGAAGTTTACCGACCCGGAGGAAAAGAGAGAAGTGGCAGCCCTCTTTAATGCAAGGCTGGAGATCGAGCCGGAGGAAGAGAAGAATGATAAAGCCCTGACGGACGTGGTCCGCAAGGTAAAACTTGCCAGTATTGAGGATGAGATGACCCGGACGGGTGACATCCTGAGGTGGCAGGAACTGATCGCCCAGAAAAACAGGATTCAGAAACTGGAACTGCACCTGAAGAGACATTGAGGGAAGGGAATAGATAAGATGCTTTTGTCTAAAAGGATGCGAACCATCGCCCACGCGGTGACTCCCGGAAAAAGAGCAGCGGATATCGGTACGGACCATGCCTTTGTCCCCATCTATCTGGTGGAGAGCGGGCGTTGTCCCTATGCCATTGCCATGGATGTAAACCCGGGGCCCCTGGAAAGGGCTGCCGCCCACATACAGGAGAGCGGTCTTGAGGAGAAGATATCCCTGAGGCTGAGTGACGGTATGCGAAGACTCAGACAGGGCGAGGTGGACACCGTCATCCTTTCCGGCATGGGCGGGGATCTGATCTGCCGGATCCTCAGGGAACGGGCAGACCTTATGGAGGCCGGGATCGAACTGATCCTGCAGCCTCAGTCCGAATGGTTCAAGGTGAGACATACCCTTCATGACCTGGGCTATTCCATTGTCATGGAATGGTTTATCCAGGAGGAAGGAAAATATTATGTAGTGATCAAATCGGTTCCGGGAATGCAGAGCTTTTCCCTGGAGTCCGAATACCTTTACGGGCAGGCGGTGGAGGAAGAGTGCCGGCCTGTCCTGGAGGAATACCTGGAAAGAGAAAGGAAGAAGAGAGAGGAGATCATACGAAGGATCGGGTCCGGTTCACGAAAAAAAACTCCCCTTCAGGAGAGGAGAGTAGAGGAACTGGAATATGAGATCCGTCAGATCGACGAAAAACTGGATCAGAGCCGGACGATAAGCCGGGTTATGTCGTGAATGATCATCTGTCTGAGTCTGCCGTCGCCGGCAGACTTAAGCGACCTACCTGAAGACAACCCGGGCAAGGTTTTCGTCTTACGCTTGGTCTTGCTTCGGATGGGGTTTACATGGCATCCCCTGTTACCAGGAGATCGGTGAGCTCTTACCTCGCCTTTCCACCCTTACCGGCCTGGGCCGGCGGTATATCTCTGTTGCACTATCCTTGGAGTCACCTCCACCGGACGTTATCCGGCATCCTGCCCTGTGAAGCCCGGACTTTCCTCTCGTTCTCCCGAGGAGAATAAGCGACCATTTATCCGACTCTGAATCCTCCCCATTCTAACAAAGAACCTGTGGATTTGTCAATGAACTATGGTAAGATATCATATAGGAAAAACTATGTAAAATTGAACTATATAAATTGCAGTATATAAAGTATATAAAGTATAGTATATAAATTATAATGAAGAGATCCGGTACCTGGTATCGGCGGAAAGGATGAAACATGGAAAAAAATGCAACTATCTTAGTCGTGGACGATGACAGAGAGATCGCGGATCTGGTGGAGATCTATCTGGTGAATGACGGTTATAAAGTGATCAAGGCTTCCGACGGCACCCAGTGCCTGGATATCCTTGCGGAACATCCGGAAGTACGTATGCTTATCCTGGATATCATGATGCCGGGGATCGACGGTCTCGAAGTGTGCCGACGCATAAGGAAGACCAGCAATATTCCCATCCTCATGCTCTCCGCCAAAGCGGAAGACATGGATAAGATCGTGGGCTTCGGAACAGGGGCGGACGATTATCTGACCAAGCCTTTCCATCCCCTGGAGCTTCTTGCCCGGGTCAAATCCCAGATGAAGAGATACACCACTCTCCCCATGGGCAATGAAACCACGGAAACGAAAAACGATGAGATCAAGGTGCAGAACCTGGTGATCAACAAAGCCGCCCACGTGGTGAAAAAAGACGGCCGGGAGATCGCCCTCACACCCATCGAATTCGACATCCTTTACCTTCTTGCCTCCAACAGGGACAGGGTCTTCAGTACAGATGAGATCTTCGAGAGGGTGTGGAACGAGAAAGTCTATGAAGTAAACAATACGGTAATGGTACATATCCGGAGGCTTCGTGAAAAGATCGAAGACAATTCACGCAGCCCGAAGATCCTGAAGACGGTTTGGGGGGTAGGATACAAAATTGAAAGCGAATCGGTTTAGGAGTTTTCGGTTCAAGATCGTCTTCTACATGTTCATGAGCGTCCTCGCCACCATTCTGACAGAGGTGGTACTCTTTTACGGGATCTATCTCTACGAAAGTCAGATGAACTCCGGAAGATACCGTGAGATCTGGGGCGTGACGGGAAACGGAAATGTTGCTTCCTCCGTGTTCTCCCTGAACAGCCTGAACGGTTTTGACCTTATTGTCCTGCTATTTTTCTCAGTGCTCCTCCTTGTCCTTTACTTCGTCCTCTTCTCCCACCGGTTTGTGGTCTATGTCAGAGAGATCATCCAGGGAATAGAGAAGATGAAAAGCGGGAATTTTACGGAGGAGATCCCTGTCAGGGGAAATGATGAGTTCTCGGAGATCGCGGATTCCATCAATGAGATGCGGAAGAATCTGGGAGAGACTCTGGAACAGCAGAAGATGATCGAACAGACGAAGGACGAGCTTGTGACCAACGTGGCCCACGATCTGCGGACTCCTCTGACTTCCATCCTGGGCTATCTGGATCTTCTGATCCAGAATGATTCCCTGACGGAAGAACAGAAACAGAAATACCTTGGGATCGTTTCCTCCAAAGCCAGACAGCTGGAAACGCTGATCAAGGACCTCTTTGATTATACACGTTATGATAAGGACAAGGTTCAGATCAAGAAGGAGATTCTTGACCTCAACCTTTTCATGCCCCAGCTGGTGGATGAATTCTATCCCAGTTTTATGGAAAACCATCTGAACTGTGTGACACATTTTTCAGAAGGTCCCCTGAATATTGAAGGAAACGGAGAACTGCTGGCCAGGGCGATCGGCAACCTGATGTCCAATGCCATCAAGTACGGGGCTGACGGAAAACTTCTGGAGGTCTATACCGGACGACTGTCCGACTATGCATTTGTTGCCATCGTCAATTACGGAAGGGTGATCCCTTCGGAGGATCTGGAGAAGATCTTTGATAAATTTTACCGTGTGGAGTCTTCCAGGTCATTGAAGACCGGCGGTACCGGGCTGGGCCTGACCATCGCCAAAAACATCGTTACTCTCCACGACGGCAATATATGGGCCATGAGCGGGGAGAATGGGACCAGGTTCCAGATGGAGATCCCGCTGGTGGATCCCCTGCCGTAAACAAAAGGATAAGGTATGCTCAACGAACTATTCCGTACCTACAAAAAAATAATCTTTGCTGCCCTGATCCTGATCTGTGCCATCGTCTTCTGGTTCTTCGGCTGCCATCGAAAACAGCCGGGGGAAGCCGGTACAGTATCCTGGGAGAAGACGCCTTTCGAACAGGGAGGCTACGGCTATTCCTACCGGATCGACGATCTGTCGGGAACGGTGGTATACGGTGTGAAAGGATACACGGTCAAGGATCAGGACATACCGGTAAATGTACATATGACCAGCGCCGCGGGAGATTTCTCCGGTCTGGTGAAGATCATTGTGCCCGGCAGCAATGGTGGAGGCATAGCCTACCAGTCTGCGATCCAGTGCCTGAAAGGGGAGGAATCCTCCGTGGAACTGCTGATCCCCCAGCTGGGAAATGCCTCCTATTTCTGTTTTGAGATCCTGGACCAGTACGGGACCACCCTCCTGTCCAAGATGGAGATTCCTGCATACTCCGAGTGGATCGATCCGGAATCCCAGGCCGGCACGCAGATCTGCATGGGCCTTCTGTCTGACCAGCATGACAGTCTGTCTTCCCTGAACGAGACGCTGATCGAAACGGATTCCGACACGGTAAAGATCCGGATGATCAACCTGGAGTCCTCCGGTTTTCCCGGCGGCAAAGATTCCCTCAGGATGCTTTCAGGCATCCTGGTGGACGATTTCTCCATAAAGACTCTGGATACCGCAAGCCTGAACGCCCTGAAAAGCTGGCTGAAAAACGGGGGAAGACTGGTTGTCGCCACAGGGGAGTACGGGGAGAAAAATCTTGCCGGACTGGAGAAGGAACTGGGTCTGTTTCCCGGACAGGTAGAGACCGAAAGGATCTACTTCAATCCGGATTCAGGGTTCACCGGTGAGCTGGGCCTTTATCTCAATTCCCTGACTTTCAACAACAATGCAGGCTGGAAGATGACCGACTGGTCGGAACCGGCGTCCCTGTATGAAAGAAGCTACGGCAAGGGCACGGTCTATGCCCTGCGTTTCAGTTTTACCGATGAGTCCATCCTCCAGTGGAACCGTCTGGAGGAGATGACCCGGTCTCTGTATAAACATGTATTCGCGACGATGATCGAGGGAAATGCCGACGCGGAGAGCGGGCTGTGGAGCATGGAGCTGGCCCTCAACAGCTTCAACCATTCCCAGGCCCCCAATGCCTTCTATTACGGCCTTTTCTTCCTGATCTATCTGCTCACCCTGACCTTCCTGGCTTATTTTGTGCTGAGCCGTCTGAAGAAGAGGGAATACATCTGGGGAGTTGTCCCTGTTGTTGCTGTGCTGTTTACCCTCTGTATCATCTTCCGGTCCAGGGGGACCCCCTCCCAGGCACAGAGTTCATTTTCTTCCATCCGTATCGTCGATGATGCCAACCTGAAGAATGATATCTATTTCCTCTACCAGAATGCTGAAGGTGAGAGGATGGACATGAATTTCATCTCCACCGTGGACCAGGTGGTCCCCATCGATTTTGATTATGCCCAGGAGGCGACGGATTACGCCCAGCTGGCCATGATCCAGGAGGAGTACAGGATCAGCAACACAATCAAGGGGTACGACATCTCCTTCTCCGAAGCCACGCCAGGTACTGTCCGGATGCTGAGGATGACGGAAAACAAATCGATGAATTATGGGGAGAAGACCCGGGTCTTCTCCGCGGATATACAAGGCGACCATACTGCTTTCTCCGGGGAGATCACCAACCTCTCCCGGAAAGACTTTGACAAGGTTGTGGTCATCCGGGGCAATCAGTACTGGACTTCATCCGCCATGAAGGGAGGCAGCGGCCTGACCATCAGCAAAAAAGAGATCAGGACCTGGTCCCCGGCCGACGATGAATATGTGCTCACCCAGGATGAGGATGACAGTGTCACCCAGGATGTTCTCAGTTATGTTCTTTATCGTTATATGAAGAACAATAATGATCTTGGCGACCTTATCGTCATCGGGGTGACCCTGGATGATGACTATCAGCTATTCCGTACCAGGGATGCCTCCGTGGGCAATCAGGTATCGGTCTATGCCAACCATATGAATCTGGAGCTTCCCGAGAAGATGGACTGTCAGGTGGATATCAACCGGGAGTTCCTGGAGAACGATATCACCTATGATGATCTGCTTACGCAGGTCTCCGAGGAAGAGAAGGCCGAGGTCGAATACAGATTTGATCCCAACAGGCTGGTCTGGACCATGGCCCGGGCTCAGGATGATTTCCTCGGAAAGATCTATGCTTACAATTATCAGACCAAAGAAAAAGATGAAATCTTCCGTAAACCCGGACAGGTGATGAAGCTTGAGGATCTAGAGCCCTACCTTTCCGAGATGAACGTGATGAGGATTACCTATAAGCAGTCCGACAAGGCGGAAAACTACGATCTTCCCATCTTGTCCGTATGGCTGAAGAGGACGGTCCGAAAAGAGTAGAGGGACGTATTTATGCTGGAATATCAGAATACTACGATTCACAGAAAAAAAAGAAAGATCGTGGAAAACATTTCCCTGTCCCTGCCGGACGGTGTAATCTTCGGGTTTCTGGGTTCCGACCGGGATGCCGGTTCTACGCTGCTCCAGGCTTCGGTGGGAAGGGTGAAACCAAGTTTCGGAGAGATCGTCCTGGACGGGGAACCTGTCACTTCCCCGGGGTCCGTTTATCTGAAGACCGGATATATGGCAAAAGACTACGGTTTTTATGAACAGCTGACCGTTGAGGAGTACTATGAGGTATTTCTGGCTCTCTATAAAGTGAACGGGAGATACCGGGGGAGACGGGTGGATGAAGTTCTGAATTTCCTTGAGATGGAGGAGTACAGGGGCAGCTTTATCAGCGATGTGCCGAAAGAGCTCAGGCCTTTCCTCTGCCTGGGCAAGACCATTCTCCACGACCCTTCCTGGCTGTTTTTTGACGAGCCCTTCGCCGGTATGGCCCCCTCCTACCGGAAACGGATGCTGGACTATCTCTGGATGTTGTGGGAACAGGGAAAATCCCTGGTGATCAACAGCCAGATGTACCCTGAACTGCCCTCATTCCTCTCGGATATGGCAGTGATGGAAGGAGGCCGTGTCGTCATCAGCGGTACCGTGGATTCCTGTTATGAGAAAGCACTGAAGGAGAGTCCTATCCGTATGTGTGTCCTTGAAGGGATGGACGAGGCGGTCCGCATCCTCCGGGAAAATGATCTGGTGGAGCGGGTCACCGTAAACGGTGAGGATGTGATCCTCCTCTTCTCCGGCGGAGAGAAGGAAGAAGCCATACTTTTGTCCCAGCTGGTGGAGGCCGGCGTCTCCGTGTGCCGGTATATGAGAGACCCTATTGATCTGGATCAGCTGATGTGGAGGTAATTATGCAGAATTCCATGCTTAAACTTGAGATGTTGAAAGAAGGACGCAACATACGGCTTCCGATCCTTCTGATCTTTTACAACTCCATCCTTGCCTTTGTCACGATCCTCTTTGTCTTCTTTCATAATGAATCCAAGCAGATCGGCTTTCTTTCAGGAAGGTCCTCCTTCCTGGCCCAGTTTCTCATCCTGACTTCCCTGCAGATCCTGGCGGTGTTTGTCCTCATCCCCTTTTCGGTATCTGCCATGGAGGATTCGGACCGGGCCGTAGCCGGGCAGTTCATGGTGATCCCGGATGTGATCAGGTACCACATCATTGCCAGGATCAGTACCCTGGTCTGTACCAACCTGCTGATCCTGCTGTCCAGCCTGCCCATCATAGCCCTGTCCTGCATATACAGCGGGATCAAACTGCTGGGGATCGTCAGGCTGCTGTGGACTGTGGCCGTATTCTCTTTCTGGGGAGGAAGCATCGCCCTGTTTTTCTTCAGTATGAACAAGCGGTCAGTCGTCGCCTTTGCAGAGACGATCTTTACCTATTTTATGATGTCGGTGGGAATCCTCCTCTTTCTGGAGGTGGTGAGGAACGCCAGCCTTTCCATGAGCAGGACCGGGGAGATCTCATCCGCAGTGACCACGCTGTGCCTGGCGGCAAACCTCTTTAATCCTATGACGGTCTTTGTGGGATATTATGAGAATTTCTCAGGAAATGTACCGGCGGTCACGTCATATTTCGGCAACTTCGGGATAGACGTCACCACCACGACTTTCTCCTATTTCTATTTCAAGGCGGCCACCCTGATCTGCATCCTGGTGGGGATCGGTTTTCTCTGGCTCGCCGTCCGCTTCTATTCCTCGGACCGGCAGAAGTAACTGCGGCAGGACCGGGAACGACCGGAAAAAAGAAAAAAGAAGAAAAAAAGAAAAAAAGACAGAAAAAAAGGCTGATGCTTAAAACATCAGCCTTTATCGTTCACCAAATTCATTCTTAATCAAAAGCCCAGCCAGTGCTGTCTGCTGAAAGATACCCCAATATATCGTCACAGATGAATAGATTAGTGAAACGAAATCTTACGATTTTATTATACTGACCCCTTGTTACGATTAAGTTATACAGGTGTTAAATTAATTATAAATTAATATTAAAGAGAATGAATAAAGGATTTCCCCCCTCAGTCTTGTGCGGGGGCGTTCCCTGTGGTATAATTGGAAACGATTTGCACCTGAAAAGTGCCAGGCAGTTGAAGAAATTACAGGAGGAGACCAGATGGATCTGATATACAGAAGTACACGTGACAACAGTGAGACAGCGACGGCTTCCCAGGCTATTTTAAAAGGACTGGCTACCGGAGGGGGACTCTTTGTTCCCGACCGTATCCCGCCTCTTGACCTGCCTCTGACCAGTCTGGCTTCCATGGATTACCGCCAGGTTGCCTATGAAGTCATGAGCCGATTCCTCACGGATTTTACTCCGGAGGAGCTTAAATACTGTATCGATCACGCCTATGATGACAAGTTTGACACATCATCCATCGTTGAGATCGTGGAGAAAGACGGCGCATATTACCTGGAGCTCTTCCACGGAGCCACCATCGCTTTCAAGGATATGGCCCTCTCTATCCTGCCCTACCTTCTGACCACCAGTGCCCGGAAGAATCAGGTGAAGAACGAGATCGTGATCCTCACTGCCACCTCCGGAGATACCGGCAAGGCGGCCCTGGCAGGTTTTGCGGATGTCCCGGGCACAAAGATCATCGTGTTCTATCCCAAACACGGCGTGAGTCCGATCCAGGAGAAACAGATGGTTACCCAGAAGGGGGACAATACTTTTGTGATCGGTATCGAGGGGAATTTTGATGATGCCCAGACCGGTGTGAAGAAGATGTTCTCCGATCCGGACCTGGCCGCTGAGATGGATGCCGCAGGCTTCCAGTTCTCCTCCGCCAATTCCATCAATATCGGCCGTCTGGTTCCCCAGATCGCCTACTATGTCTACAGCTATGCCAACCTCCTGGCCCGCGGCCGGATCAGTGAGGGAGAAAAGATAAATATCGTGGTTCCCACAGGCAACTTCGGCAACATTCTGGCTGCATATTATGCAAAACAGATGGGCCTTCCGGTGGACAGGCTGATCTGTGCTTCCAATGAGAACAAGGTCCTCTTTGATTTCTTCGGAACCGGGACCTATGACAAGAACCGTCAGTTTATCCTGACTTCTTCCCCGTCCATGGACATCCTGATCTCCAGCAACCTGGAGAGACTGATCTACCAGATCACCGGGAAGGATGCGGAGAAGAACAAGATTTTTATGAATCAGCTGTCCTCCGGCGGAACCTACACCATCACGGAGGAGATGAGAGCACAGCTGGAAGATTTTTACGGCAACTATGCTTCCGAGGAGGAGACGGCAGAAGCCATCAGATCCATGTACCGGACCTGCGGCTATGTGCTTGATACCCACACGGCGGTAGCTTCCGCGGTGTACAAAAAGTACCTGAAGGATACCGGGGACCGGAAACCGGCCCTGATCGCCTCCACAGCCAGCCCCTTTAAGTTTACCAGAAGCGTGATGAATGCCATTGACCCGGCCAATGACGGCAAGTCCGATTTTGAACTGGTGGATGAACTGACAGAGATATCCGGTGTGAGCGTCCCCAGAGCCATCGAGGAGATCCGCAGCGCCCCTGTACTCCATGACACGGTCTGCGAGACGGAAGATATGTGCCGGGAAGTCAGAAGAATCCTTGGATTGTAATATTGACATTCTTTATCTTTGTAGTATAATAATATATCACTGCATCTGTTTTTTTCCTTTGTGCAAAAGATGCAGGAGAAAAGCAGAGATGAAGAAGTACTTTCCGAGAAAGCTCTCAGGAAAACAGGAGTAAGAATTAATGGATGACAACAGATTAGTTTTCGCCAATACCATGGAGAACCTCCTCAAGCAGGCAAAAGACAACAAAAGTGTCCTGGAATACAAGGACATCAATGATTCCTTCAAGGATGTTGATCTTACGCCCGAGAGGTTTGAGTGGATTCTGGATTATTTCGAGAAGCAGGGCGTTGATGTTTTGAATACAAGCGACGAGGCCGGAGAAGATGAGGAGTTCATCGATGACGCCGAGGAAGTGGAGATCATGGATGACAAGGACTTTCTCGAGGGCGTCAGCCTGGAAGACCCTGTCCGTATGTACCTGAAGGAAATTGGCAATATCCCTCTCCTGACTGCTGAGGAGGAAGTATTTCTTGCCCAGCGTATTGAAAAGGGCGATGATCTGGCAAGAAAACAGCTGATCGAGGCCAACCTGCGCCTGGTAGTCAGCATTGCCAAGAAATATGTGGGAAGAGGCATGTCTTTCCTGGATCTTATCCAGGAGGGGAACATGGGTCTGATGAAGGCCGTGGAGAAGTTTGATTACAAAAAGGGGAATAAGTTCAGTACCTATTCCACCTGGTGGATCCGCCAGGCCATCACCCGCGGTATCGCCGATACGGCAAAGACCATCCGTGTCCCGGTCCATATGGTGGAGACCATCAATAAAACCCTCCGGACATCCCGGATGCTGCTCCAGGAACTGGGCAGGGAACCCACCAATGATGAGATCGCCAAGAAGATGGACATGCCGGTTGCCAAGATCGACGAGATCCTTAAGACCTCCCGTGATCCTGTATCCCTGGATACACCCATCGGTGAGGAGGAGGACAGTCAGCTGGGAGATTTCATCGAGGATGAATCCCTTCTGTCCCCCGTGGATTCCGCTTCCTTCTCCATGCTTAAGGAAGAGCTGGAAGTTGCCATGGCATCCCTGACCGAGAGGGAGCGCAATGTGATAAAGCTCCGGTTCGGCCTTGATGACGGGAAGACCCGTACCCTTGAGGAAGTGGGCAAGGAATTCAATGTAACCAGAGAGCGTATCCGGCAGATCGAGGCCAAGGCCTTGAGGAAGTTGAGACATCCCAGCCGGAGCAGGAAGCTCAAAGACTTTTTGGAATGATAAGATAGATCAGAATGTACAGGAAGGCCCTACGGTCTTCCTTTTCGTTTATAGAGGACAGGGGGAGTGCAGGATGCTGGAAGGCAATAAATTTACCGACGTATTTCCGGATTACGATATCCCGGAAGATTTCCGCTATATTCTGTCCCGGACAGTGGTGGAGAAGGTCGTATTAAAACAGAAGAGCAGGCAGCTGGTCATCCATATCCTGAGTGAACATTTATTTTCCAGGAAAATGCTGAAGAAGATCGCTGTTGAACTTAAGTCCAGGCTTTTCTCCAAAGACTACATGTTTGTGGTGATCGAGGACAGATACAGACTTTCTTCCGCCTACACACCGGAACAGATCACCCGGGAATACTGGGAGACCATCCTTGACGACATGAAGCAGATGGGACAGATCGAATACAGCCTGATCTCCAACTGTGACTGGGGATTCGACGGGGAGATCATGACGATCCTCCTGGAGGATTCTTTCCTGGCCAAAAGCAAGGTGCCGGTCCTGAAGGCGTATTTTGAGGAGCTTTTCCGGGACAGATTCTCCATGGAGGTGAAGGTGGGTTTTGATTTCTCCGACGCAGCCAAGAAGGCTTTCTATGAAGCCAGAGACAACAGGCTGCGCCAGGAGGTGGAGATGGTCATGGACCAGACCCGCCAGCTGCAGGAACGAAGTGATCCGGAAGAGGAAGGCCGGGAGGAGAAGAAAGGCAGGAAGGCCAAAAAAGCTTATCGAAGTGATTTCTATGAAGAAAGAGCCAGGCGGAAGGAACTTGGCTACCGCCATCCCAATGCCAAAGACCCCGACGTTATCTATGGAAGAAACTGTGACGGTGAAGTGACCGCCATCCGGGAGATCACCGAGGAGATCGGCATGATCGTGGTCCACGGCCAGGTCATCAGCCTGGAGGAGAAAACCGTCAAGGGAGACAAGACCCTGATCATCTTCACCCTGACCGATTTTACCGATTCCATCAGCGGGAAGATCTTCCTCAATCCCGGACAGACGGAAGATTTCAGGGAACATTTCAGGAAGGGGAATTTCTATAAGGTAAAAGCGACGCCCACCATCGATTTCCAGTCCCATGAGCTGATGCTCTCCGGGATCAGGGGGATCAAGCCTGTTCCTGATTTCCGTGACAGAAGGATGGACCGGAGCAGCGAAAAGAGGGTGGAGCTTCATCTCCATACCATGATGAGCGATCTCGATTCCGTTCTGGATATTGAGAAAGCGATCAGTACCGCGAAAAGCTGGGGCCACAAAGCCATGGCGATCACGGACCACGGTGTGCTCCAGGCATTTCCCATCGCGGCCCACTGTCTGTCAAAGAACGATGAGTTTAAAGTCATCTACGGATGTGAAGGATATTTTGTCGACGACCTGAAATCCCTGGTCACCAACAGCAGGGGACAGAGCTTCAGGGATTCCTATGTGGTCTTTGATATAGAGACCACCGGTTTCAGTGCCGTCTCCGACGAGATCATAGAGATCGGAGCAGTCAGGGTCGAAGGCGGGGAGGTGAAGGACCATTACAGTACCTTCCTCCATCCCGGCAGGCCCATCCCCCCGAGGATCACGGAGCTTACCGGGATCACGGACGATATGGTGGCAGGTTCCCCGTCTCTTGAGACGGTTCTGCCGGACTTCCTGCGCTTCTGTCAGGGAAGCTGTCTGGTTGCCCACAATGCGGAGTTTGACGTGGGCTTCCTGGAGGAGAAGGCGGAAAAACTGGGGATCCCTGTGGATTTCACCGTCCTGGATACCCTGCAGATGGCCAGGCTGCTCCTGAAGGATCTTCACCGGTTTAAGCTGAATACCATCTGTAAGCATCTCGGGATCAAACAGGAACACCACCACCGGGCTGTGGATGATGCCAGAGTCACGGCGGAGATCTTCCTGCGCTTCCTCTCTATGCTTGAGGAAGAAGGAGTCCATGATACAGATGCTCTGAATGAGATGGGGAGAGTCTCGGATGAACTGATCCGCAAAGCCAATACGACCCATGGGATCATCCTCATCAAAAACGACAAAGGCAGGGTGAACCTGAACCGTCTGGTTTCCGAATCCCACCTCAGATATTACAGCCGCCGGCCAAGGATGCCCAAAAGCCTCATCGAGAAATACCGGGAGGGACTGATCCTGGGTTCGGCCTGTGAGGCAGGAGAGCTGTTCCAGGCCGTGATCCGCAACCGGAGTGAGGAGGAGATCGCCAGACTGGTGAATTTCTATGATTTCCTTGAGATCCAGCCTCTGGGCAACAATGCCTTTATGCTGGAGAGCGACCGTTATGATGCCGTATCCGAGGAAGACCTGAAGGAATATAACCGGCGGATCGTGGAACTCGGGGAGAAATACCATAAACCGGTGGTGGCCACCGGAGATGTCCATTTCCTCAACCCTGAAGATGAGATCTACCGCCGCATCCTGCAGGCAGGAAAGGGGTATGCGGACGCGGACCGTCAGGCGCCCCTCTATTTCCGGACCACCGAGGAGATGCTGGAAGAATTCTCCTATCTGGGGGAAAAGAAGGCCTATGAGGTGGTGGTGACCAACACCAACAAGGTGGCGGACATGATCGAAAAGATCTCCCCCATCCACCCGGACAAATGTCCTCCCGTCATCCCCAATTCCGATGAGATCCTGACCAGCATCTGCTACGACAAGGCAAAGAAGATATACGGGGACGTTCTCCCCGATGTGGTGAAAAAACGGCTGGACCGTGAGCTGGATTCCATCATCAGCAACCACTTTGCCGTCATGTACATCATTGCCCAGAAACTGGTGTGGGATTCCAATGAACATGGCTATCTGGTGGGTTCAAGGGGATCCGTCGGATCCTCCTTCGTGGCGACCATGTCGGGGATCACGGAGGTCAACCCCCTGCCGGCACATTATATTTGCCCTTCCTGCCATTTTGTGGATTTTGATTCGGAATATGTGAAACCCTACAGTGATAAAAGTATGTCCGGATGCGATATGCCCGACCGGGACTGCCCCCATTGCGGCACCCGGCTGATCAAAGAAGGACATGATATTCCCTTCGAGACCTTCCTGGGGTTCAAGGGGAACAAGGAACCGGATATCGACCTGAACTTCTCCGGGGAATACCAGGCCAAGGCCCACAAATACGTGGAGGTCATCTTCGGGGAAGGCAAGGCCTACCGTGCCGGGACCATAGGGACCATCGCGGATAAAACGGCCTACGGCTATGTGAAAGGCTATTTTGAGGACCGTGGAATCATAAAACGGTCCTGCGAGATCTCCCGTCTGGCAAAAGGCTGCACCGGAGTGAAGAGGACGACAGGCCAGCATCCCGGAGGGATCATCGTCGTACCCCACGAATATGACATCTATGATTTTACCGCGATACAGCACCCTGCAAATGATCCCAACACCGATATCGTAACGACCCATTTTGAGTATCATTCCATCGACCATAACCTTCTGAAGCTTGATATCCTCGGCCATGATGATCCCACCATGATCCGCCGGCTGGAGGATCTGACGGGGGTAAATGCCCGGGACATTCCTCTGGACGACCCGGACGTGATGAAGATCTTCCACGGGACCGAGATCCTGGGGATCCGGCCGGAGGAGATCGGGGGAGTCGAGACAGGGTCTCTGGGTGTTCCGGAGTTCGGCACGGATTTCGTCATCCAGATGCTCAAGGACACCAAACCGAAATCCTTCTCCGACCTGGTCAGGATATCCGGCCTGTCCCACGGGACGGATGTGTGGCTGGGCAACGCCCAGGAACTGATCCGGCAGGAGAAGGCGGAGATCTCCACCTGCATCTGCTGCCGTGACGATATCATGACCTATCTGATCCATATGGGGCTGGAGAAAGAGTTGTCCTTCACCATCATGGAGTCGGTGAGAAAAGGAAAAGGACTGAAGCCAGAGTGGGAGAAGGAGATGCTGGGCAAAGGCATTCCGGACTGGTATATCGATTCCTGCAAAAAGATCAAATACATGTTCCCGAAAGCCCATGCAGCGGCCTATGTCATGATGGGCTGGCGGGTGGCCTGGTTTAAGGTACACCGGCCCCTGGCCTATTATGCCGCCTATTTTTCCATCCGAGCCTCGGCCTTCTCCTATGAGATCATGTGCCGGGGACCTGAGATCCTCAAGGAGGTGCTGGAGCAGCTGAAAGCCCTCCCCAAGGATGTCCAGACAAAGAAGGATCAGGATACCATCAGGGATGGTAGGATCGCCCAGGAGATGTATGCCCGGGGCTATTCATTCCTGCCCATCGACATCTACAAGGCCAAAGCGAGGGAATCCCTGATCATCGGGGACCAGATCATGCCGCCTTTATCCAGTATAGAGGGACTGGGTGAGAAAGCCTGCGACCAGATCGAGGAGGCCGCGGCCAGGGGAATATTTACTTCCCTGGAGAATTTCAGGACCCAGACCAAGGTGACCAAGAGTAATGTGGAGAAGATGGTCGAGCTGGGGATCCTGAAAGATCTTCCCGAGACGGACCAGCTCACTTTTGACTTCCTTAATTCTGATTGATGTCTGGCCCGGAAAGTGGTATGATGGTAGAAGATGAAAATGGAGGATGATCAGCATATGGCTTATATCAGGAATGCGACGTTAAAAGGAAATGCCTGGGCAGCCCATGATGCGGATATCGTGGGTAATGTCACCATTGGAGACGAGAGTTCGGTATGGTACCATGCAGTGGTCCGTGGTGACCTGGCCGAGGTGGTCATCGGCGCCGGAACCAACATCCAGGATGGATGCGTTGTGCATGCAAGTCCTGAATACCCCTGCCATATCGGCAACAGCGTGTCTGTCGGACACGGAGCCCTGATCCATGGATGTACCATCGGGAGCAATTCCCTGGTGGGGATGGGTGCCATCATCATGAATGGTGCCAGGATCGGTGAGGACTGTATCATCGGGGCGGGGACCCTGGTCCCCCAGGGGATGGAGATTCCGGACGGAATGCTGGCCTTCGGTTCCCCCGCCAGGATCATCCGCCCTCTCACTGATGAGGAGAAGGAAAAGAACCAGACCAACGCGATCACCTACATGCTGCTGAAAAATGTCCAGTAAGGAATACTGGTCTACAAGGAGGACTTTAGATATGGATGAGAACACACGCC
>CAJGDH010000013.1 GCA_904502145.1 uncultured Eubacterium sp. | reverse complement strand
CGTGGCAAAAAATATCGCGGACGCCACCTCCGCCGTCAGAAAAAACGGTTATTACGAAGGAGAAAACTATGTGATCACATGGGCCTTCGGCCATCTTCTGCAGCTGTATGATGCCGGGGACTATGATTCGGACATGAAGCGCTGGAAGATCGAGAGATTTCCTTTTATTCCCGAAGAGTTCTTATACAAGGTGAAAACGGATCCCGCAAAGAAGGACAAACCGGATGCCGGTGTGGCCAGGCAGCTTCAGATCATCAAGGACCTGACGGACCGTCAGGATGTGGAGGGGATCATCTCCGCCACGGATGATGACAGGGAAGGACAGATCATCGCCGATGAGATCATCGGGTATCTGAAGCCGGGAAAACCGGTGGAGAGGATCCTTCTTAGTGAATGGACATCCCGCGAGGTCAACAGGGGGCTGGCCTCCCTGATTCCCAACGAGGACATGCAGTCCCTTCAGGACGCAGGCTTCGGCCGGCAGATCGCCGACTGGCTCATCGGGATCAACCTGACTTCCGTCGCCACTTTAAAGTTCCGCGCCCAGAATAATGTCCGGCTCCTGAATATCGGCCGGGTGATCATGCCTACCCTCAAGATCATCTACGACCGGGACAAGGAGATCGAACAGTTCACCATAACGAAATACTATAAACTGAAGGCGATATTTGAGACCAAAGACAAGAAGGACTTTGAAGGCATCTATTATGTGGGGGACAATGAGAAATTTGATTCCCCGGAAGAGCTGGAGAAGATCCGTACCGAGATCGAGGGCCATCCCGCGGAGATCATCCTCAAAAAGGTGACCAAAAAGAAGGAATATGCCCCCTATCTTTTCAACCTGTCCAACCTTCAGGGATATATCACAAGTAAATATAAAGGCTGGACATCGGACCGGGTACTGAAGACCGCCCAGAATCTCTATGAGAAGAAGCTGATCACCTACCCCAGAACGGCCAGCCCGGTCCTGGATGAGAGTCTCATCGACAAGACAAGGAAAGTCCTCGAGATCCACAAGAAGGACCATCCTTATCAGGATCAGATCCGTTTCCATACCTCAAAGCGGGTTTTCGACAGCACAAAGGTGGAGAGTCATTCGGCCATCATTCCCACCTACGTCATTCCCAAATCCCTGAATGAGGGGGAGCGCCTGGTCTATGAGGCCATCAGGAACAGATTCCTGGCCCAGTTCATGCCCGTGGCCCAGGCGGAGGATACGGTCCTCCACCTGAAGGTAAAGGATGTGGACCTTGAGGGAATCTTCGTCGCCAAGGGAAAGATCCAGCTGGAATACGGGTGGAAGCTGATCGAGGGAGTGGATGCCAAGGAAGTGATCCTTCCCCCCGTGGAGGAAGGGGACGAGGTTCTCCTGTCGAAAGCGGAGGTCAATGAAGTGGAGCGCAAGCCACCCAAACACCACACGGAGAAGACCCTCCTGATGGTGATGGAGACCTGCGGCAGAAAATTTGAAGACGAGGATTCCGAGGAGATGATGATGGCCATCCTGAGCGGTTTCAGCATCGGCACTCCCGCCACCAGGGCGGAGACGATCCGCAAATTGAAGGACGCAGGATATATCCGCGCCAAGGGAAAAAGCCTGATCTGTACGGATCTGGGTCGTCAGATCGTCGAGACATTTCCTGCCAGGGACCTCTTTGATCTGGAATACACAGGGAAACTGGAAAAAACACTCTCGGATATCGAGAAAAAGAAATTCAGAAAAGATGACTTTATCCGCATGATCGAAGACTTTGTGCGCGATGCGGTGGACAAGATCAAAAATGACAAGGTCTTCGGGGGGACAGCTCCCCTCACTCCCCTTCATACGGAGCCGGCGGGCATCTGCCCGGAATGCGGAGCCCCGGTGGTGGAGACGGAGAGGGCCTTCAGCTGCTCCGGATGGAAGAAAGGCTGCAAGTATGCCATCTGGAAGAATGACCGTTTCATCACTTCCCTCGGGAAGAAGGTGACCTACGATATGGTCAAGATCCTTCTGGAGCACGGCAAAGTAGGATTTCACGGATGTGTAAGCAAGAAAGGGAATAAATTCTCCGCCTATTTTTATTACGAGAAGGATCCGGAAACCGGAAGATACCGGTGGCGGCTCGAATTCATCGACCCCCGCAGTATCGCTGCCGGCAGACAGACCGGGGAGAAGGAACCCCCCACGGCCGGACAGACCGGGGAGAGGGAAACCCTTCCGGCCGGGCAGACTGAAGGGAAAGATAGGGCTCCCGGCGGAACAGAGGAAAAAGGAGATCAGACCACGAAAGAAAAATCCGGGGACCGACCGGAGACAGGGTGAGGAAATGAACAGGAAAATGAAAAGAACACTGCTGACTGCGGGGATCATTCTGCTGGCCATATTCTGCCTGACAGGATGTAAACCCTCCAAAAAGAAAGTTGAATCTTCGTCTTACTATAAAGAACTTCTGAAAAAATACAAAAAGGTAAAAAAAGAGAAGGAAAAGCTTGAGAAGGCCAGCCAGACCCAGGAAGATATCTCCGACGCGGAAAAACGTGCGGATAAGTACCTGGCCAAGATCGCCCGTGACCGCCTGGCCAGGATGGAGATCGGTTATGCGGACGATATGGAAGAGAGCGTATATATCGATATGGAGGGGATCTTCGGTCTCGCCACCAAGATCGGGGAGAGAGCCGACCGCGCCACAAAATATACCCCCGAAAAACTGAAGGAGACTCTGACCCCGGTTTACCAGTATATCCTCTACGATGAGGATAATGCGGTATATGAGATCCTGGTCTACGAATCCGACTATGTTGTCTTCGCGGACCTGCCCAACTATGTCTATTATGTCCCCGGGGCTTCTGTGCTGGGTGACGCTTTTCTCCGCTACCGCAGTCCCTACCCTGCATCAAGCCTTCTTCACCGGCTTGCGGACAGCCCCATGATGACGGATTCCAAAGGGAGATATTATGAGAATCCTGTGGTGGTGAAAACAGCCAATTATATCGACAAGATGAAAAAGAAGAAGACGGACCGTGATGCGGCAGCCAGGTACTGGAAGAAGAAGGTGGGATTCGGTGAGGAGGAAGAAGTTGACCCCATCGATTACGAGCCGGAATCCAAGGCCTACACCTATTATCATCACGGAAACAAGATGGTCCTGACCATGTACGACCGCTATATCAGTTTACTGAACGTGGACGGCAACCGGACCTGGTACGAGGTGGATAAAAACGATATCCAGGGAATCAAGGACATCCTGCGTGAGGACCGTGAAGCCCGGGCTTCGGAGAAGACGTCAGCTTCTGATAAGTCCTCCGAGAGTACGGAGGAATCCCATTCCAGGGAGATCGAGGAAGAAAGTGTGATCGGACCGGAAGAAGGGGACGATCAGGAATAAATAAACAAAAACCGAAAAAAGCCGGATAAAGAAAAACAGAAGGACCGGAGGGGGATTATGACCGGGAAGATAAGGGGAACTTATGAGATACATGTGGGAAACTATGACTGGGGATGCTCTGTGGACCGGGCCCTGATCACTCTCGAGGAACCGGTCTCTGCCGTGGATCCTGCAGATTTTTCCGTCATGGAAAGAAAAAAGATCACCGACCGGGAGTCGGAGGACCATCCTCTCACAGAAGCTTCATTTCCCCGGAAAGTGGAGGATGCCTGGCTCTGTGACGAGAGAGGGGAGAGGGTGGAGAAATCCTCCCGGAGGATATGCCTGTCTTTGTATGTCAGCCCGGAGGAGGGCAGCCCGCTGGCCGCCACCTCCAGGACAGAGATCTTCGTCTGGGTCTCCCCCTATGAACTCCATATCTCCTGCCGGAACGCAGATCCTGACACTCCGGAACTTGTCATCGACCCGGTATGCAGAGGGAAGAAGACGGCGGCGGACATCTTTGCAAAGAAGTCCTATGTGACTTCCGAAGGCATCAGGTACGATTACGCGGAGTACGTTCCGCCGGAAGATACGGATACCCTTTATGTCTGGCTTCACGGGCTGGGGGAAGGACAGATGGAAGGCAGTGATGCCTACCTGCCCCTGCTCGGCAGGAAAGGAACGACCATGGCGGGAGAAGGCTTCCAGTCCATGATCGGAGGAGCCAGGGTGCTGGTTCCCCAGTGTCCCACCTACTGGATGGACGCGGACGGGAAACAGACCAACTTCCGGAAGGGCACCATAGAGGCCGACGGAACATCTTACTATACCCGGTCCCTGGAAGAGTTTATCGATGAGTATGCCCGGGAAACGGGAGCGGGGAAGATCGTTCTTGCCGGATGTTCCAACGGGGGATATATGTGCCTGATGCTGGCCCTGAGCCGGCCGGACAGGTACACGGCGGTTGTACCCATCTGCGAGGCAGTGCCTGATCAGTGTCTGTCGGACGGGCAGATCTCTGTTCTCAAGGATGTGCCTCTTTACTTTATCTATTCCGCAGATGACCCCATCGTCGTCCCGGAATACCATGAGATCCCCACCATCGAAAGACTGAAACAGGCGGGGGCTGCTGACCTGCATGTCTTCGCCGCCGATAAGGTGGTCGATACATCGGGCCGTTACAAGGATAAAGACGGAAACCCCTATCGATATATGGGTCATCTGTCCTGGATCTGTTTTGACAACAACGAGACGGACGACGGTACCGGTCTGTCGGCCTGGGAGTGGATCGCCGGCAAACTGGGCAGATGATGACTGTTTGCAGACGGTTTCTATTTGTCGGGTCGACAGATCTATGGTAAAATATGAACAGGATAATCTGCCGGCCGGGAGAGGGTTCAGGAGGAAACAATGGTCGCTTACGAATTGCAGATCCTCGATCTGCTGCAGCAATTGCATAATCCGGTTCTGGACAAGATCATGATCTCTTTCTCCGCTCTTGGCAATATGGGAGTAATCTGGATCGTCCTTGGTGTGGCCCTGCTGTTTTTCCCCAGGACCAGGACGGCAGGGAAGGTTGTGCTCCTGGCCATGCTCCTGGAGGTGGTGGGTGTGAACCTGGTCATCAAACCCCTGGTGGCCAGAATGCGTCCTTACCAGCATAATCCGGAAGTGGATATCATCATCAGGGAACTGTGGGATTACTCATTTCCCTCGGGGCATACAGCCATGGCATTTACGATGGTGACCGGACTGTATCTGACCAGGACCAGTCCCCTGTGGCAGATCTGCCTGGCCGTAGCCATAGTGATCGCTTTTTCCAGACTCTATCTCTATGTACATTTCCCCACGGATGTGGCGGCGGGAGTGATCTTCGGGATCATCTTCGGCTGGCTGGGATTCCGGCTGGAGGGATGGCTGGAGAATAAATGGCAGACACATAAACAGGAAGGATAACACATAAACATTTATTATTCATAACCCGGCTAGCGCTTCGTCAGTTTCCGGGAAGGCAGGAGGACAATTATGTATCAGGATGGAAAGATATGGATTGGAAAATCAGGAGATGAAAAGGTATATATTCTGCCGAAGATGGCAAATCGTCACGGCCTGATCGCCGGAGCTACCGGCACCGGAAAGACCATCACGCTAAAAGTGCTGGCCGAGTCCTTCAGTGACTGCGGTGTCCCGGTATTTCTCGCCGATGCAAAAGGGGATCTGGCCGGAATGTGCAGACCCGGTGAGATGAACGAGAATCTTCAGGGACGGATCGAAAGGTTCGGCTTGGCTGAAGCAGGGTTCTCGGTCCATGCCTACCCGGCTGATTTCTGGGATGTCTACGAGAAGAACGGCCTGCCCTTAAGGACCACCATCTCGGAGATGGGTCCTCTGCTCATGTCCCAGATCATGGGACTCAATGCCACTCAGACCGGCATCATGAACATCATTTTCAAGATCGCCGACGATGAGGGCCTGCTTCTGATCGATACCAAGGATCTCCGCTCCATGATCCAGTATGTGGGAGACAGAGCGGCAGATTATACATTGAAATACGGCAATATTACCAGACAGAGCCTGGGGGCCATCTCCCGTTCGCTGGTCACCCTGGAGTCCCAGGGTGGAGACCGGTTCTTCGGGGAGCCTGCCCTCAATGTCCGCGACTGGATCTGCAGGGACTGTGACGGCAAAGGGGTCATCCAGATTCTTGACTGTCAGGAACTGATGCATAATCCCGTCATGTATGCCACATTTATGCTCTGGATGATGTCCGAACTTTTTGAAACACTTCCGGAAGTGGGAGACGCGGAAAAACCAAAGATCGTCTTCTTCTTTGATGAGGCCCACATGCTCTTTGACAATGCCTCGAAAGAGCTTCTGACCAAGATTGAGCAGGTGGTCAAGCTGATCCGTTCCAAGGGAGTAGGAATCTATTTTATCACCCAGAATCCTTCCGATATCCCGGACGGCGTACTGGGCCAGCTGGGCAACAAGATCCAGCATGCCCTCCATGCATATACGCCTGCGGATCAGAAGGCAGCCAGGGCAGCAGCACTGTCCTACCGGGTGAATGAGGAATTCAACACCTACGATGTCCTAGTCAATCTGGGAATCGGCGAGGCCCTGATCTCCGTCCTCGATGAGGATGGTATCCCCACGGTGGTGAAGAAGTGCAACGTCCTTCCTCCCCAGAGCCTCATGGGACCGATCGATGACGTGACCCGCCAGCAGCAGATCAACAACTCTGTCCTTTATTCTTCCTATATGGGAGCTTACGACCGGGATTCCGCTTATGAATTCCTGATGAGAAAGCAGCTGGAAGATGAAGCCATCGCAGCCAGGGAAGAAGAGGAAGCGGCCAAAGCCAAGGCAGCCGCCAAGGCTGCTCTTGAAGCGGAAAAGGCAGCCGCAAAAGAGAAGGCAGCTGCAGAGAAGGCTGCCGCCAGGGAAGAGGAAGCCCAGAAGAGAAAAGTGAAGACCGCTGTGAGCAGCACAGCCAAAACAGCTGCCGGTACCATCGGCAGGGAAGTGGGCAACACTGTGGGCAAAACCTTCGGCGGAACCCTGGGCAGGAAACTGGGCGGAAATATCGGTGCATCCCTGGGAAGGGGAATCATCGGAACCCTGTTCAAATTATAGACATCATGATAAACATCAAATATAATGATCAACCCAATGTTCTGATCATTTCGTTGTGAGTGCAAAAAAACACGCATCCCTTGTGATGCGTGTTTTTTCTGTCTATGCCTGTATTTTTGTTTTTTAATGATCTATCGGAAGCTCTTCACTATCGGAAGCTTTTCACCCAGTTGAGCAGGGAGTCTCTGTAGACGTTCTCCTCCACATCCCTTTTCATCCTGTCCGTAACAGGACCGTTTGCGGCCAGTTTATTGAGGACTGCCGCCTGAAGTTCAGCGATAGTCATCTCTTCATAGGGCTTGTTCAGATCCAGAGGGTTTTCAGCGGTGTCCGGCTTTGCCTTGCTGTCAGCTTTGTCAGACTGAAGATCACTGTTCTTATCCTCCGAAGGAAGGTTCTCTTTCTGAAGGTTATTGACCGGCTGTTCACGACGTTCTGGATCTTTGTCTCTTATCCAAAGCTCCTGTGTAAGATCGATCTCCGGAGGATTATCTCTATTCTCCTCCAGACAATGTCCGGGTATCCAGATCTCTCCGCCGCAGGCAGGAAGGGTGAAGATCAGTCTGCCGTCCCTGAATTCCGGTTCCGACCCGGAAAGACCGCCTGTGTAGTCGCAATCCTCCCCGCAGGAAACTTCCATGGTGACCTCGTGGTCCGCATTATTTACCGCAATGATCAGGTCGGTTCCATTCCATTTCCGGGCAAAGGCATACTGGCCGGTGGTCAGGCTGAGTTCCTGATAGTCCCCCCGGGAGAGGGCAGGAAGAAGCCGGCGCAGCCTTCCCAGCCTTGTGATAAGGACGGTACAGGGATTATTGTCCTTCGCATCCTTAAAGTCCTCAAGATTCAGGGCAGGACGGAGGGAGTCATCACTGTAACGTTCCTTCCTGCCTTCGATCCCGAATTCCGAACCATAGTAGATGGAAGGGATCCCCGGCAGGGTGTAGAGCAGGATATGGACCGGCAGGAAATGTTTTTTGTTGTTCAGTTTGGTGTAGATCCGCTCCACATCATGGTTGTCGACAAAGTTATAGAGCTTAAGCCCTTCCGGCCGGCAGCCGCCCATATCATAGAGGCGCTTTACCGTGTGGGCGATCTCGAAATAGTTGTGGTCATTATGCCCGGAATAAAGGGCTTTATGGAGATGGTAGTTGGTCACGCTGTGGAGGGTGCCTTCATTGACCCATCTGGAATACTCCCCGTGGATCACCTCACCCATGAGCCAGAATTCCGGCTTCACGGTGTCGGCGACCTGCCTGAGCCTCTGCATGAAGGAGAAGTCCAGCACGTCGGCAGCATCCAGCCTGATCCCGTCTATATCGAATTCATCCACCCAGAAACGGATGGTCTCGCAGATATAATCCTGTACGGCAGGATTCCTCTGGTTAAGCCTGGGAAGAAGGTTGTATCCGCCCCAGTTGGCGTAGGAGAAACCGTCATCGTACTCATTGTTGCCCCAGAAATCCACCTGGCAGTACCAGTCTTTATAGGGAGAATTCTCCCGGTTCTGTCTAAGGTCCCGGAAAGCGAAGAAATCCCGGCCGGTATGGTTGAATACACCGTCGAAGATGACCCGTATCCCGGCTTCATGGCAGAGCCGGGTAAACTGCTTCAGGTCCTCGTTGGTCCCCAGACGGCTGTCCAGCTTCCGGTAATCCGTGGTCTCATAGCCGTGCCCCACCGATTCAAAGAGCGGCCCTATATAGAGGGCGTTACAGTTGATGGAACGGATGTGGTCGATCCAGGGGATCAGCTGATTGAGACGGGATTCCGGGGGACCGTAGGAATTCTGCTTCGGGGCTCCGGTAAGTCCCAGGGGGTAAATGTGATAGAAAACGGCATCATCGTACCATGACATATTAAAATTACTCCTTGTATTATAATTCTTCACGGATTGCTCCCGTTGCAGAGCAACTTGCCGCAATCCGCCAAGCGATATCTCGATTCCGCACATTCGTGCTGCATCTCGATACGCTTGTCTTCCCGGATGCCTGAACATCCTTGCATACCCTTCGGGTATGGCGTCTGTTCAGTCGCCCGGTAAGGACTTATACCATAAATTCTGAGTATCCGAATGAATTGACCAGAGCCTCCACCCGGTGTCCTTTCCGGCAGAAGGGGCAGTCATTCCTGGAGTAGGAGGCGTAGCCCGGGATATCATCCGGGGAATAGAGGGTGTTGACCACCATGTGGGTATCCCCTTTCTGCAGGGGCAGGGTCACCTCATCCACCGCGCTGAACAGGCAGGATACTCCCTGGAGGATGCCTCCGTAATAATCCACGCACTCCGCGCCGCGGCGGACACTGACGCCGGTGGATACGGAAGCCATCAGGAGGATGACATTTTTCCCCTTTACCATGGGGACCACATTGTCACGGAAGAGCATCTGGCTGCTGGTGACATATTCCGGCTGGATCACGTAGATGGATTTGTGGGTATTGATGGAGATAAACCCGGCTTCCATCAGTTCCTGTGCCAGGAAGGCGCCGATGACTTTGGTGCCGTCCAGACAGACGATGGTATCCACGATGGTGTTGTGCATGTACTGCTGGGCAAGGGCGTGGGCCGCCTGCTTTGCCTCCGTCACCCTGGATTTGGTAAAGGTCATATCGATATAATAGTTGATATGGGAATGGTTTGTGGCAAAATGCCCGGGGATCGTTCTGACCGGTGCAACACTTGCGTGCCTTCTGGAGTTAAACTTGACGATACGGGATTCATCTAACATGATCTTACCTCCTGGCTTCATGAGTG
The DNA here is from genome assembly GCA_904502145.1 of uncultured Eubacterium sp. Classification (GTDB taxonomy): domain Bacteria; phylum Bacillota; class Clostridia; order Lachnospirales; family Lachnospiraceae; genus Anaerobutyricum. Next base: position 6,982 of record CAJGDH010000013.1, on the reverse strand, counting down.
GTCTTAAATGTTATCTTTTAGTCTATTATATGATTTTTCCGGCTTTTTTTCAATCGTTGGGAAAACCATATATTTTCTTTTTGTGACCAATAAAAATCTTTATCATCCGCCCGGCTCTGTTATATAATGATAAATGACTTATTCTGTTCATTTTTAATTTCCTGGAGGGAATTTTTATGTTTATTGTAACAAAAGAAAACATCGTAGATTATCTTAAGGAAAACATGAAAGATTTTGATGCCACACCGCCCATCAAGGTTACGGTGATGGGGGAAGACCCGGATGCAGATGAAGGGGAAGGCGACGGCCATATCAATTATGTGTTCAAGGTGAAAGGTCCCCTCATGAGCTATGTTCTCAAGCAGGGCCTGTCGGATCCCAGAGATCTCCCTTCCAGTGCCGGCGTGGCGGCCTACCGCAACGAAGCGGAATGTGACACCATGAAGATCCTTCATTATATCGTGCCGGAGTATGTTCCCGAGATCCTCTTTCAGGACAGGGCCAACCATATCTTCGTGATGGAATATATCGAGAATCTCCGGGCTGTACGCTTCCAGCTCATCAAGGAGAACCAGATTCCGAATCTGGGTCTTCAGGTGGGGGATTTTCTGGCAAGGTCCGCCTTCTATACCTCCGAATTTTTCCTGGACCGAGCCAAATTCAGAAGCATGCAGTCCCAGTTTGAGAACACGGAACTGAGGCAGATCATGGAGGATGGGATCTTCCTTGACCGTTTCGGTACGGACCTGGATAAGGAGGAGTACCACAAATGGGAGAGATTCCGCCAGATCACCGATGATCCGGCCTGCCAGACCAACCGTCTGGACCTGAGGCGCACTTTTATGACCCATTCGGACTGCCTGATCCATGCGGATTTCCACACCTCAAATGTATTCCTGGCAGATGATGGTCTTAAGATGCTCGATTTTGAATTTTCCTTCATGGGGCCTTTCGGCTATGACATGGGATATTTTACCGGAAGTCTGATCGCCGCCTACTGTGCAGCATGTTTCAAGGACTACCCTTCCGAGCAGGAGAGACAGCAGTGCAAAGCCTACCTGCTCTCCACCATAAAAATGCTTTTTGAAAGCTATGAACATACCTTTATCGACAGCTGGAACCGGGATGCCAAGGATGAATACAAGGCACAGATGGGCTTCCGTGATATCCTCCTCACAGAGATGCTGAGAGATTCCGTGGGTTATGCCGCCATCACCAACTGGTGCCGGACCACCGATATCTGGAGCCTTCCGGAATACAAGGTGATCGAGGATGACGATGCCAGAAGGTATGCCATGGCCATGGCGGTCCTGATGGATCATGAGATGATCCTGCAGAGACAGCGGTTTGAGACGGTGGATGACTTCATCGACATGATCATTCATTTCGAAAACACCTATGTTCCTCTCCTCATGTAGGAAGACCGCTTCCGGCGGGGAGGAAGGACGGAAAAGAGCAGCAGATGAGAACGATTATCCTCGGTGATATCCACGGATGTTTACGTGAATTTACCGAATTACTGAAAAAAACAGACTACAGAAGAGGAACAGACCGGCTTGTCCTTCTGGGGGACCTGATGGACAGGGGCCCCTATTCCTGGGAGATGCTCCATCTGGCCATGGACTGGAAGGAACAGTATCCGGAAAGCTTTTTCCTCATTCGCGGCAACCATGAACAGATGCTGGTGGAGCAGTCACCGGCTCTCGACACCAGGCTGATCTGGCGGGTGGTAGGCAAGACAGCCACGGTACGGTCCTTCAGAAGGCACAGGGACCGTATGGAGAACTATATCCCCTGGATCCTGGAACATATGCCCCTCTATTACGTGGATGAGGATTTCCGCTGTGTTCATGCGGGTATCGCCCACGAAGATTTCGAGGAAAATCCCATGGAACTTCTGGTCAAGGATCATTCCTGGTCAAAGAAAAACCTCTATTCCGGGAAGATCACCATTATCGGACATACGCCCCTGGCAGAACCTACCTGGTATGACGGCAGCGGCGGGCCGGGGATCCCCCTGTCCTATCATCAGTGGGAGAGGCTCCCGGATAAAGGTACCATCTGTATCGATACGGGATGTGTGTTCGGGGACAGGCTGACCGCCATGATCGTTGAGGACGGGAGATATTTCCTGGAATATGTGGACAGCGGAGTCCATATGGAGAACAAGGCTCATACCTATGTCCCATGGATCAGAAGGCTCAGTGCCCTCCCCCTGGTCCGGAGACTGTGTTCCGGAGCCAACGCAAGATAAGAAAGCGGACCTGATGTTTAGACATCAGGTCCTTTTTTTGCCCCTTCCACTGCCAAAATCCCTGTTTTTATGGTATAGTATGCCCTGGGATAAAGTATATGGCGGGAGTAGATCCCGCTGTCAACGGAACCGACAGGAGAAAAAATATGTTTTTTATGATGGGTATAGTTAACAGAGAAAAGAAGCTTGATTTTGATCAGCTTGAGGTCTGCGGATCCTGTGGAAGATACGGACACCTGGAAGTCTATATGACCTGCATGGTGCTGTCCCTCTTCTTCATCCCGGTTTTCCGCTGGAACAGGAGATATTATGTCCGCATGAGCTGCTGCGGAGCCGTCACCGAGATCGATCAGGAACTGGGCCGGAAGATCGAGAAGGGGCTGGTCACTTCCCTGGATCCGGAGGATCTTCAGTTTAATCTCAGGGAAGACCTGATCGAAGACCACCGGAAGCACTGCACATCCTGCGGCTTTACCACCGATGAGGATTATGCCTATTGCCCCAGATGCGGGAAACCCTTCGGGGAATAAACGGAAAGGACGGAGGAATATCCATGAGTTACTGTACGGAATGCGGCCGGGAACTGGTCCTTAAAAATCTGGAAAATGAAGGGATGGTTCCCTATTGTGAACGATGCGGACAATTCCGCTTCCCCATGTTCAACACCGCCATCAGCGCCATCGTCTATGCCCCTGACGGTAAACACATCATCCTGATCCAGCAGTACGGGCGGAAACAGAACATTCTCGTGGCAGGTTATGTGTCCCGGGGAGAGAGTACCGAGGAGACCCTGGTCCGTGAGATCAGGGAGGAGCTGGGTCTGGAAGTCACCGATTATACCTTTAATGCCAGTTCATTTTTTGAGAGAAGCAACACCCTCATGGTCAACTTTGCCTGCCGGGTCAGTTCGGATTCCCTGGAAGGGGTCAACCATGAAGAGGTGGATCTTGCCCGGTGGTATACGCCTGAGGAGGCAAAGGAGAATATCCTGGAGAACTCCCTGGCGAAAAGATTCCTTCTGAAATGGCTTGATAAACAGACCTTTTACCCTTCGGGCGAGGAGATGAAAAGAAAAACTATCCTTTGTTACGGAGATTCAAATACATACGGATACAGCCCTGAAGACGGGTCCCGCTATCCCCGGGGATCCCGTTGGCCGGGAATCCTGCAGGGACTGCTGGGGGAAGATTGTACGGTGGTGGAGGAAGGCTGCAACGGCAGGACGACGGTGATCGTCGACGAGCAGGAACCCTGGAAATGTGGGGAGACCAGCCTTAAGGCCTGCCTGAATACCCACAAACCCGTAGATCTTCTGATCATCATGCTGGGGACCAATGACATGAAGAAACAGTATTATGCCGATGCGGCCGGCATCGCTGCCGGAGCGGAGAAACTGGCCCGGATCAGCAAGGAGTTTCTTCAGATCAAACAGGATTACCCGCCGGAGATCCTCCTGGTGGCGCCCCCTGAATTGCGTGCAGGCATCTCCCGTTCTCCTTTTAAGGACAGCTTCTCTGAGGACGCGGTGAAGGTATCCGGACAGCTGGCCCCACTTTATGAACAGGCAGCGCAAAGGACCGGTTGTCATTTTCTTAATGCAGCGGAAATCGTGGAGTCTTCCCGGGAGGACCATCTGCACCTGACCTCCCCGGAACATGGCAAGCTGGCAGCAGCAATTGCCCGGAAGGTTCAGGAAATCTTCGGCGGGGCGGAAAAGGAGAAGAGATGAATATACTGATCATTTACCTTGTGGCTGCCAACCTGGCAGGGCTCCTGGCCATGGGACTGGATAAAAAAAGAGCGAAGGAAGGGGGATGGAGGATACCGGAGAAAACCCTCTTCCTGGTAAGCTTCCTGGGAGGAAGTCTGGGAACCCTCCTGGGGATGTACCTTTTTCACCATAAGACCAGGCACTGGTACTTCGTCGTGGGCATGCCCCTGATCCTTGCTTTTCACCTTGCCCTTGCCTGGCTGATGTTGACATTTATCAGGTGAAATAATATAATTGTCACATCGGTCTTTAAGACCGCCAAGCCGGAAAAATATCTGATCGAAAGAAATAAGGAGGCACAGAAATGGCCCTGGAATTATCGAAAATAAGTGAAATGATGCAGGGGAAGACCCTTGAGAGAGACAACGTGATAAAGATGTATCAGATGGTGCAGAGTGCTTCAGAAACGGAAGAGAAGAAAAATGTCATGAAGCATTCCGTTTTTTTTGTGGGACAGCTTCCCCTTAAGAGCAACCGCTGCGTGGACATCGAAGCGACGAAAAGGATACTGAATACCACGGTTCCCTACGGGGATCTTGATGAATACATGAACTATCTTCTGGAGGGGCTCGCCACCCAGACCCTCCTTTTAAAGAAGGAAAACGGCGAGTACGAAGTCAACAGAAAGTTTGAGAATTCCATCGCCAAAGTGAAGAAGATCGCCCATGCCTACCGCCTGGAGAAGGATGAGGAGTACAAGGAGATCATGCCCAAGGTAAAGAAAATGTACCAGATGGGCACCAAGTACTACAACAGCGGCAGCTATGAGGAAGCGGCGGCATGCTTCATGAACACCATAGAGATGGCTGAGTACCGTATGGGTTACTACAGCCTTGCCCTCATGCATTTTGAGGGAAAAGGGGTGGAAAAATCCGATGAGAAGGCCCTCTACTATGCAAGAAACGCATTGGTCAGAGGTGCTAAGATTGCGGAAGGCCTGGAGGAGGACATCCTCAGTCGCCTGGAAGGCTGATCAGAGCAGAAGAAAAGAGTATGGAAATGAGGGAAAAACCGGGTCCGGGGGAAGCACCGGACAAGTTCATGACGAAGAAAGGAAAAACGATAATGAGAAGATTTTGGAAGACAGGCGCATTGATGGTTTTCATGATCCTGCTCCTGGCAGGATGCGGAAGCAGCAAGGATGCTCAGGAAGCCACCACTGAGGCTGCAAATGATGAGATTAAGATCGACTATTCCGCCGGTCTTACGGATGAAGGAAAGCTGAAAGGGATCACGGCTTCCGACTATGTCACCCTGTGTGATTATGAAAAGATCGAGATCCCCAAAAAAGAAATCGAACCCTCCAAAGACGAGGTGAACAGCCAGATCGACAGCCTGCTGTCCAGCGCCAATTACGGTGTTTACGAAGGAAAGGTCAAAAAAGGGGACACGGTAAATATTGACTATACCGGCAAGATAGACGGGAAGGAATTCTCCGGAGGAAGCGCCACCGGCCAGCCCCTGGAGATCGGTTCCCACACCTTTATCGATAATTTTGAAGACCAGATCATCGGCCATTCCCCGGGGGAGACCTTTGATGTAAACGTCACCTTCCCCAAGGATTATGCCTCCGAAGAGGTGGCCGGAAAAGACGCCGTCTTCACTGTAAAATTAAATTACATCGCCCCCGAGCTGACTGACGAATTCGTGGCAAAGAATTTCTCGGAAAGTGAAGGGATCGCCACGGTGAAGGAACTGAAGAATTCCATCAAGGCAAACCTCAGGTCCTCCAATGAGAACAACTATATCTGGAACTATCTCATGAACAACTGCCAGTTCAAGGAACTGCCCCAGGAGATCATGGATGCCCGCCTTGAATTCTCCCTCAACACCCTCCGCAAGCAGTACCATGACTACTACGGCTACGGGGATGAACAGATCATGGCCATGTACGGCTATGACAGCATGGATCAGGTGAAGGAAGACCTCAGGGAGAATACCGAGACCAGTGTGAAATATTTCCTGGTTGCCTCCGCCATCAGCGACGAGAAGGGCCTCAGTGTGGAGAATGCGGATTTCCAGAAATATCTGGGCACAGACAGTGCGGATACCTTCTACGACATCTACGGAAAACCCTACACAAACGCCAACATCCTGATCACCATGGTGAGCGACATGATCATGGAGAAGGCCACGGTTGTGGACTAAATCAGACATTTACAAGACGTACCCTATCAGATATAATTAATACTATAAAAGTACAGATTATCATCATATATAGGGAGGTAAGATTATGGATAGAAACAGGATTCGGAAAGTAGCTTATACTGCTGTATTGTTTCTTCTGTTTGCCGCTTTCGGCATCCTTTTTGCCGGAAGACCGGTGGAGGCCAAAGGAGTCAAACTCAATAAAAAGACCGTTTATCTGGCACCCAAGATGACCGTTAAGCTGAAGGTGACCGGTACGAAGAAGAAGGTTACCTGGAAGTCCGGCAACAAGAAGATTGCCACCGTCAGCAAAAAAGGAAAAGTGACGGCCAAAAAGAAAGGCAAAGTCACCATCACCGCCAAGGTGGGCGGCAGGAAGCTGAAATGCAAGGTGATCGTTGAGAAAAAGGCAACCAATAATGTCAGGAAGCTCAGGGATTTCGTCGTAAAGAAAGGCAAGAAAAACAAGGACGGCGAGGGTAAGACCTACTATGCTCTCCAGTATACCTGGTACGACGAGGAATCCACGACATACAAGGCTACCGTTACGGCCTACAAGGGCAAGTACGGTATGTCGTTCATCTATACCATTAATCCGGATACTGCGGAAGGATGCAGCGAGAAATTCTCTATGGACATTGACCTGGTTAAGAGCACGAAAGGCAGATTTGACCGCAGCTCATTCCATGGCTGGGACGACGCGGGCTATGAATACTCCGGATCCATCAGCACCCAGTTTGACGGGAAAGGCGCCGGGGTGTCCGTCAGCAGCTACTATGATATCGGTGAGGACGGCAGCTACAGCAGCG
>CAJGDH010000012.1 GCA_904502145.1 uncultured Eubacterium sp. | reverse complement strand
TTCTTCTTTTCTGGCCTCTTCTTCTTTTCTGGCCTCTTCTTCTTTTCTGGCCTCTTCTTCTTTTCTGGCTTCCTCTTCTTTTCTGGCCTCTTCTTCTTTTCTGGCCTCTTCTTCTTTTCTGGCCTCTTCTTCTTTTCTGGCCTCTTCTTCTTTTCTGGCTTCCTCTTCTTTTCTGGCTGCTTCTTTCTCTGCCTCAGATACCTCAAGGGTTACTGCTGCGAATACCTGTGCTTCTCCGCCTTCTCTTTTGCCGATCTTGACGGAACCGTCGATTCCCTGAACCTGGATTTCCGTATCCTCTGTGAATTTGAACCCTTCAGCAGCTGCCAGGCTCATCCCTGCGAAATATTTATTTCCTCCGGTCAGAGTGCCTTCGAACTCATCTCCGGGTTTTCCGTTGTTATCCTTAAACCATCCTGCGGCTTTTACGCTGCATTCCTTGCTTCCTTCGGTCACTGTGACCTTCGGAAGATTTTTCCCTGCTTCTTTACCGCCTTCGGGAACCTTTACGCTGACCACGACTTTTTTGATCTCACTTACTTCATTCTTCTCTTCCTTGGTTTCAGACTTGTCTGCTTCATTGACTGTCTGTTCCTGAACTGTTTCTGTTTCTGCTGCAAATACTGCTGCCGGAGCTACTGTGCTTGTTGCAAGTACTACAGATGCGATTGTTACCATAAATCCTCTTACTAATGTATTCTTTCTCATTTTTCTTCTCCTTCTTCTTCTCATTTTCTGTTTTTTTCCTTTGTTGACTATACTATATCACCCTGAATGTCACAAAACTGTCACAAACCATATAGATTTGATGTATAATCAAAACAGAAAATGAAAAGGCAGAGATTCAGTAAAGAAAGAGACTGATCAACAGATGAAAACTCATGCATTGATCCCCAAAGACAATGAAAAGAAAATACTGGGACTATTTGTTGTGGAGCGCAGCTTCTACCAATCCTTTTTCAGTCTCCTGGTTGTCATCACCCTTCAGCAGTTTGCCGCTCTGATGGTCAATCTTGTGGATAATCTGATGCTGGGCAGTTACAGTGAGCTGGCTTTATCGGGTGCAACCCTGGTCAATCAGCTGCAGTTTATCCTGCAGCAGGTTTCCTCCGGTATCGGGCTGGGGATTGTGGTACTGGCATCACAGTACTGGGGACAGAAACGGGTGAAGGAGATCAGGAAGATTATCGCCATAGGACTGAAAGTCGGACTGCTGTTGGGCATACTCTTTTTTCTCCTGGGATTATTCCTCCCTCATCCGCTGCTCTCCGTTTTTACCTCGGATCAGGAAGTGATCGCAGAAGGGGCACGATACCTGAAGATCATCATCTGGACCTACCTTCTGTTCACTGTCTCCCACTCGCTGATGTATTCCCTGCAGGCGGTGGAGACAGCGGTGATCGGGACCGTGATGTCCGTCAGCACCATCTGTATCAATTTCTGTCTCAACTACTGCCTGATCTTCGGCAACTTCGGTGCTCCTGAACTGGGCATCCGCGGGGCGGCCATCGCTACACTGGTCAGCCGGACGGTGGAACTGATCCTGATCCTTACCTATATTCTTCTTATCGATAAGAAACTGGCAATGAAACTAAAGGATCTTCTCACCTTCGACACTTCTTATCTGAAAGATTATCTCAGGGTCTCCACCCCGGTGATCATCAGCGGATTTCTGTGGGGAATCGCCCAGGGAGCGCAGACTGCGGTTCTTGGCCATATTAATGCCCGGGTTATCGCCGCCAACAGTATAGCCGTCACTGTCTCCCAGGTCTTTGCCGTTACCGGAGCGGCCTGTGCCAATGTCGCTTCCGTCATGACAGGGAAGACCATCGGGGAAGGAAAATTTGATAAGATCAGGGCATACACAAAGACCATGCAGGGGATATTCGTGATCGTGGGCATCCTGCTTGGACTTTCCATCTTTATCTTTCGCGGCCCCATCGTTAATATTTACCGTATATCAGCAGAAACCAGGTCCCTGGCCTTGAACTTTCTGGCCATCCTGAGTGTGACCACCGTAGGCTCCTGCTACGAATACCCTGTGATGAGCGGGATCATCTCCGGGGGAGGCTCCACCAGGTATACCGCAGTGGTGGACAATCTGTTCATGTGGCTCTTCACCATACCTCTTTCCGTATTAAGCGCACATGTCTTCCATTTCTCCCCTGTTGTGACTTACTGTTTCCTGAAAGCGGATCAGCTTCTGAAATGCATTCCCAACGGAATTACCGTAAACCGGTTCCGCTGGGTCAAAATACTGACCAGAAAATAAAATTAGAGGCAGAACTGCATTACTGCGGTTTCTGCCTCATTATACTCTGATTCACCTTCTCCTGGATGATAACCTCCCGGATGATATCCACCTGAGATTATTCACATAAAGCCCAGACACGTACCGGAAGGCCGGTTGCACCTTCGATCCTGGGCCAGGCAACGATCACTACCGCACCTGCGGGAGGTACCTGATCGAGGTTGGTGAGAACCTCCACCTGAAGCTTTCCCTGGGCAAGAACGTAACGTTCGCAGGCAAGGTCTTCCGCCTTGGCTGCTTCGGCAGACGCATCGGTGTCCAGTGTTTCATGGCCGTTCGCGGCTGCATTGCGTTCTTCGTAAATGTAACGGAGGGCCTCCATGGACCATCCCGGGAAATTCTCACTGCCGTCTTCCGCTATGCCTGAAAGGGCATCCATATCCGGCCAGTATTTGGACCAGTCTGTGCGGAGCGCGACAAATGCCCCGTCCGGGATATCCCCGTACTTTGCTTCATAGTCCATGATATCCTGTTTTGTGACAACATAGCAGGGATCCTCTGCCACTTTATCCGTAAGATCAATGACGCAGAGAGGAAATACTCCGTCTTTTACATCAAAGGCTTCCGAGAGGACACCGTCTTTTACAAAATGTCCCGGGAAATCAATGTGAGTTCCGAACTGTCCCGGAAACTTGAAGGTCTGGATCAGACACTCCAGCATGGGATTGCCCCAGTCGAATACGGTCTTGCAAAGCTCCACCGAGCCTTCCGGTATCCCGCTCCAGTAAGGGCTGTCATTATTCAGTGAATGTGAAAGTTCGACCCAGCGAAGTTTTTTTGCCTCTTCAAGAGCATTCCAAAGTTTATACATTTGCCTACCTCCTTGAATGTTCCTGGTGATCAATATAGTTTATAATCTGATTATATCATGTTTCCCCTGAAAAAAATACAACTATACAGAATCATTGATCATAGGGAAGCGTACCCCTATGGTGGTCCCTACATTTTCCTTGCTGTCCACGAAGAGCTCAGCACCCTGGAGGGTGGCGGTATGCTTGACAATGGCCAGACCCAGACCGGTGCCTCCGGTTTTCTTTGAACGGCTCTTGTCGACCCGGAAGAACCGTTCAAATATCCTGGTGTGATATTCTTCGGGAATACCGATGCCATTGTCCGAGACAGTAAGGCAGCCTTTCTCCGCGGTGATGATGACATGTCCTCCGGGCTTATTGTATCGGATGGCATTGTCGCAAAGGTTGTAAACGATCTCTTCGATCATGTCATGGTTTGCCATGACTTCGGTAGGTTCTCCTTCCAGCCTCAGGCTTACCTGATGGGATTCCGCTTTCACTTCCAGCATCTCCACGCAGGTTTTGGAGATGGCATAGAGGTCCACCGGTTCCATGACAAACTCTGACGGATCGGCAAAGTCAAGTTCCGTAAGTCTTAAAATATCATTGATCAGTGTAAGCTGGCGGTTAGCGCTCTTATAGATCTCCCCCGCAAATTTCCGGGTATCTTCCTCCCCGGCCAGCCCTTTCTCGATCAGCTCTGAATATCCGGAGATGACGGTCAGAGGGGTCTTCAGCTCATGGGTTACATTTGCCGTAAAGTCCTGCCTCAGATCGGCATATTCCATGATGCTCCTGTGCTGATCCTTGATATGGTTGATGATGGGAGCCAGTTCCTCATAGATCTCGACATTTTCAGGTGTGTCCATATTTGAAGCCAGTGCTTCGATGGGGGCCAGAAACTTACGGGTAGACAGGCTTACGGTCAGGAGGCAGACGAGAAAGATAAGCAGGATTGACAGAAAGATGACCGGAAGGGCATTTATAAACAGAGCGAACAAGCTGCGTGACTCTCTTGCCGCCCGGAGAACACTTCCGTTTTCAAGCCGGATGGCATAATAGTAATTGGTCCGATTAATGGTCTCTGAGCGCCTGACCGAGCTTCCTTCCCCCTTCTCCATCGCCTCTTCGATCTCCTCGCGGTTCCTGTGGTTACTGAGGTCCTCCGCATTGGCCATATCGTCGAAGAGCACTTCCCCGGTTTTACTCACAAGGGTGAGCCGGATATTGTCATCATACATCTCATCCGCGTATCTGCTCATGGCTTCTTCGTCCTCCAGCAAAGCGGATTCCGACAAGAGCCGGCAGTATACCTTAAGGTTCTCCACGACTTCTTCCCTGAATACCCGGTAATAGGCATAAGTACAAAAAAATGCCGTCAATAGAATGGCGGCAGTTGATATGATCATGATCCTTTTATTGAAATAGCGCTTCATACTTTCCTCACTTTGCCAGATATCCGACATTTCTGACTGTCTGGATATGGGACCCTTCTTCTCCGAGCTTTTTCCGGAGGGATTTGATATGGGAGTCCAGGGTCCGGGATTCTCCTTCAAAATCGATACCCCAGATCCTTTCCATCAGGACATCCCTTTTCATCACTATGCCCACATTCAGCAAAAATGCAGACAACAGTTCATATTCTTTATAAGTAAGTTCCGTCTCCTTCCCATCAACGATACAGCGCCTCCGGTCCGGTTCCAGAACGATCTTGCCCAGCTCAAGCTTCTCCTGAACAAGGTTCCTTCCGCTTCTGCGGAGTACTGCTTTCACCCTCGATGTCAGTTCCAGTATGCCGAAGGGCTTGCTGATATAATCATCCGCCCCGCTGTCCAGTCCTTTGACCGTGTCGATCTCCGTGGTTTTGGCAGTCACCAGGATCACCGGAAGATCTCTTGTCTCCGGCATGGCCCTAAGTTTGCGGAGAACCACAATTCCGTCTTCATCCGGAAGCATGATATCCAGAAGCACAAGATCCGGAAGATCCTTCTCCAATGCATCATAAAAAGGCTGGGCTTTCTCAAAACCCTTCACCGAAAATCCGCTCCCTGCCAGGGCATAGGTCTCTATTTCCAGGATATTACTGTCATCTTCCACGATATAGATTGTCTGCATAATCCGCACCTCTTATCTTATGATATCACAGTTGGACTTCCTTTAACAGGGAGAAGATAGCGTTCCCGGTAATCTGCATAGATATGGAGATAATCTTCTTCGGAGATCTCCTGGGTATGGCCGTGCATCTCATCAAAGTTCTTATCCCCTTCGATCCTTTTCAGGATATGAAGGGCAACATTTCCCGAATGTGCGGCAATACGTTCAAAAAAGTTGATGAAGTTGAAAAGAGCAGCGCCTGCCACGGCACCACAGGTCCCGTTCTGCAGTCTTTCAATATGATGTTCTTTCAGCACATCTTTCATCTCATCGATGACTTCCGCAAGTGGTTCCACTCTTATGGCTTTATCCTTATCCAGGGTCCGGAAGGAAGCAAAGAGCAGGTCAAGACAATCCCTGGTAGCCCGGACCATATAATGGATCTCCTCGAACCCTTTCTCGGAAAAGCTGATCCTCCGCTCTGCCATATCCCGGACTTCATAGGCGATATTCATACAGTAATCACCGAGTCGTTCCAGATCACTGATGGAATTCAGGATCTCGGAGATCATGAATTTGGCATCCGAGGAAAGGGATGACCGGTCAATCCGGATAATATAGGAGGACAGGGCTGTTTCACATCTGTCAATAAAGGCTTCATTTTTCTCCAGAGTGATAAACTGATCCTCGTGATAATCTTTCATCATCTCTGTGGAAATACTGTAGTTTTCTTCAATACATCCGATCATTCGGTCCATCAGATGATGGCACTGGTCCAGGGCGATGACCGGCGTCTGCAGGAGGCGGTCGTCCAGCTTGAGGAATTCCTTCTCGTCTTCATCAAAGGTATCCGTACCCAGGATCTTTCCGGTAAGGTCAGCAATCTTTGAGGAGAAAGGAAGCAGGATCACGCTGGTGATCAGGTTAAACAGAAGATGGATATTGGCGATATCTCCTCGGTTTACCGTGGATGTAAACCCGGGTATCCCTACGGTATAGTAAATACCGTAAACGATAAGTGAAAGAAGTACCGCGCCAAATATATTAAATAAAAGGTAACTTAAGGATACTCGTTTTGCCTTTCTGTTGGCCCCGATCGCCCCGAGGATGATCGTCATACATTTTCCAAGATTCTGTCCGATGATCACAGGGACCGCAATGGCGTAGGTGACGGAACCGGTGGCTGACAACGCCTGCAGGATACCTACCGAAGCGCTGGAGCTCTGGATAAGGGCGGTGAGGATAAGTCCCGTCAGGATCCCCAGTACAGGGTTAGAAAAGGACAGGAAAAGCTCCTGGAATGAAGGGGAATCCTTCAGGGGGGCAAAGACCGCTTCCATCATGGTCATACCGTAGAAAAGAATTCCTAATCCGATCAGGATGCCGGCCACATCTTTCAGACGTTTCTTTTTTGAAAACAGAATGATGAAGGCTCCGGTTCCCACCAGCATCGGTGCGAAGGAGGATGGTTTGAGCAGAGTCAGGATCAGGCTGCCGGAGCCGATATCCCCCAGACGGAGGATCTGTGCAGTTGCCGTGCTTCCCACATTTGCTCCGAAAACCACGGGTAGAGACTGCCCGAGTCCCATGATCCCGGCATTGACAAAGCCGATCAGCATGATGGTCGTTGCGGCGGAGCTCTGGATAATTGCCGTTACGGCGGTTCCCAGGCCCCATCCCTTCAGCTGTCCGACACCTTTCTTTTTGCTGGTGGTCAGGGTTTCAAGAATATGCTGCAGGCTTCCTCCTGCCAGCTTCTCCAGGGAAGTACCCATAAGACTCATTCCGAACAGAAACAAGCCGATTCCTCCAAATAACTGCAATACCGATAATATGTCCATAAAGAACCTCTCTTTCTATAATCAACATACGGGGAAAGATTTTTTCCCAATGTATAATAAAGAATAAATGCGGCAGGTAAAAACAATCTAATATGTATCTGAATATTATGTGAATTTTCCGGGCACAGAAAAGAGACATCTTTAAAAAGATGTCTCAGAAAGATCGGCAGATCAGCCTGCCGTATCCAGTCTCTGCCGCTCCACAAGTTCGGCAAAGTACCCTTTCTTTTCGATCAGTTCGTCATAAGTGCCGTCTTCGATGATCCTGCCCTCGTCAAGTACCAGGATCCTGTCGCAATGACGTATCGTGGAAAGCCGGTGGGCGATGACCAGTCTGGTGCAGCCCATGGTATCCAGCGCTTCAGAAACCTGTTTCTGCGTTATATTATCCAATGCGGAAGTTGCCTCATCAAAGATCAGCAGCTTCGGCCTGGGAGCAATTGCCCTTGCGATCATGATCCTCTGCCGCTGTCCTCCGGAGATACCGCCCTGGCCTTCGGAGATGATCGTAAACATTCCCATGGGCATAGCCCGGATCTCATCAGCGATACCCGCCTTCTCGGCAGCCTCCCAGGCATCCTGGATGGACAGTTCGGGAGCAGTGATCACAATATTGGAATAGATATCCCCCTGAAAAAGCCCCGCATCCTGCATCACCGTACCGATCTTCCGCCTCAGGGAAGGAAGGTCAAGGCTCTCCAGATCTTTACCGTCATAGAAGACAGAGCCTTTCTCCGGCTTCTCAAAACCAAGGAGAAGCCGTACAAGGGTGGATTTTCCGCATCCGGTCTTACCCACGACAGCGATGTATTCTCCCGGTCTGATCTTAAGGGACAGATCATTCAGCACATAAGGAGTATCTTCAGAGTAGCGGAAGGATACATGGTTGAGCTCGATGCTGCCCCCGATGGACGTGACAATCTCTTTATCTTCAGAAGTCTCCGGTTCGGCCTTTAAGAAGGGTTCGGCCATCTCCAGGATCGGTCTGATCTGTGCGGCGGAAAGGGCGATGCCGGACACGGACATAAATGCCCCCATCAGCATTCCGTAAGCCGAGGTAAAAGCAAAATAGGATGACTGGCTGATCCCGCTCACCACCGCCAGATAATACAGCACAATATTGGAGATCAAAGTGATCCCGGTACTGATCACGCCGTTGACCTTGATAAACAAGGGAGGATTGTAAGTCAGCTCCGCCACCTCTGCATAGAGGTCTGTCCATTTTGCAAATACACGTTTTTCCGCTCCTGCCAGCTTTATCTTCTGAACGCCGGTGATCAGGGAATAACTCATCCCGGATTCCTTGGCAGACAACTGCATCTTCTTACGGTTGATCCTGATCTGCATCAATGTGGTAAGGATCGAGAAGACAACCGTCACCAGAATGATAATGACGGAAGGGATCACCAGTGTCCTGGCGAAATGGAAGATCTGTGTCACATACAATAAAGAAGTCAGTGAAGTCAGACAGCTTCCCAGCATGATATTCATCAGCGTAGAACAAAGCTGGTTGACTGACATGGACCGGCTTTTCAGTTCACCCGGACTGTACTGCCGGAAAAAACTGGCCGGCAGAAACATAAGGCGCATCATCATGGAGGACTGTACTCCCAGGGAAGTCTTGAGCTCCAGCCTGCTCTGTAAAAGACCCTTTATGCTTCCCAGCAGCTGGGAGGATAAAGCGACACAGACCATGCAGATGGCAATGCCCAGCAGAGCATCTGCCCGCCGGCTCCCCAGTACCGGCCCGGTCAATGCCTTGGTAAGCCTCGGCATGAGGAGTCCGACCATGGACACGACAAGAGATGCAGTGATGATCATAATGATGTCATTCAGAGAAATGCATCTTTTCATATAAAGGAGCAGATCGGATATACCCAGGCTCTTCTGGGGCAGAGGCCGGTAAAAGCACAGAGCCTCTTTTTCAAACAGAGATGCCGCCGCGGCATTTATCCTCTCGCGTTTTCCGGTCTTTGGATCGGTGTACACATATCCTCTCATCCTTCCGGGAAGCAGGGCTACGGGAAGATTTCCGTCCCTGGTGAAGGCAAGGAGGGGCCCGTAGGCGTCTTTGTACCATCCTTCCGTCAGCTCCACGTTTCTTCTCATCAGGCCATAAGGCCTTAAACAGTAATCCAGCTCTTCTTCTGAATCCTTCATCTCTTCCGGAAGGTCAACGGATTTATAGTGATAATATTTTAAGATCTCATCTATGGCATTTTTGGTGATGATCCGTTCATCATGGATCTTCTCAGCCGTACGCTGACCCAGCACCACCCCGGCAATCTTATCGAAGGAGTTCTCCAGGAGTTCCTGATCGGATTTGCGTCGTTCATCAATTTGATTATCAAACCATCCCATATATTCACTCCCTCTCACTCACTGGCTACCAGATTGGCATAAACGTCGCCTTTTTTCATCAGTTCATCGTGGGTGCCTCTCTCCACGACCCTTCCCTGATCCAGTACAATGATCTCTTCACAATCCCGCACCGTAGACAGCCGGTGGGCGATAACGATACAGGTGATCCCCCGGTCACGGATGGCATTTACCACCTCGTATTCCGTCCTGGCATCCAGGGCGGATGTGGCTTCATCAAGGATGATGATGGTGGGATCCTGTGCCAGGACACGGGCGATCTCCATCCGCTGCCTCTGACCGCCGGAAAGATTCTTCCCGCCGCTGGTCAGTTTATGCTGATAACCTCCGGGAAGCCGGGTGATATCATCATGAAGCTGAGCGTCCCGGGCAGCCAGGATCATCTCGAAATCCTGGATGGAACCATCCCACATCTTGATATTATTGGCTACCGTATCCTCAAACAGGATGATATCCTGATCGACAACAGCCAGGGAGCCGACCATAACTTCCCTGGACCATTCACTTCTTGGCCTGCCGTCAAAGAGGATCTCCCCGCTCCAGGGCTGATACAAACCTGAGACCAGTTTGGAGATGGTGGATTTTCCGCAGCCGGAAGCCCCCACCAGGGCAACCCTGTCACCGGTCTTCATCTTAAGGGAAAAATCCCTGATCAGGGGTTCCTCCAGACGGGAGTAACCGAAAGTAATGTTTTTCAGTTCTATATTTCCCCGGAGCTTGGCATACTCCGTGGTCTCTGTCTCATAGTCGGTTATGCCCTTATCTTCCGGGTACTCCATGACATCTTCTACACGTTCCATCTGGGTACGCATCTCCTGGATGGTCTGTCCGGCGCTCACCAGGGTCATTGCCGGCTGCATAAAAGAACCCATAAAACCCTGAAACATCATAACGGCACCCAAAGTAAACCTTCCCTGCATGGTCAGCAGCACGCCGAGGATCAGCACAGCATAGTTGGCAAATGTACTGAAAAATACAGGGATCATGCCAAGCAGCTGATTGGTCCTGGCAGTCTTCACATTCTGGGCATTCACGGAAGCCTGATAACCGGCCCATTTCTGGAAAAACCCGTTTTCCGCCCCGCTGGCTTTGATGGTCTCGATCATGCTGATCCCCGTCACCGTCGCGGATTCAAGTTTTCCCATATCCCTCATCATAACCCGGGTGATATTGACCCTTTTGGTGGAGATGATACGGGACATAAAGATATTCATGACAAGGGCCAGCAGGCCGATCAACGTGAGCATCGGGCTCTGCTTCAGCATCAGGACCAGATAAAATACCATCATGGATGTATTCAGTAAAAGAGGAGCAAAAGTATCTACCAGAGTACCGGCGATCGCCCCGTTCATCGCTGCCCGGGACTGGATGTCCCCCGCCAGCCGCTGGGAGAAAAACTCCATGGGAAGACGCAGTACTTTCCACATATAGGAAGTGTTGCCGATGATTGCCATCTTCCCGTTGATCTTCAGGGAATAGATCGCCTGTGCCCAGGCCACGATCAGCTGGATGGCGGCCAGAAGGATCATGGCGATGATAAACAGATAGAACCACTCCAGGTTCAGGCCTGTAAGAAGGCGGTCCATAAATATACGGGAAGTCACGGAATTGATAATGCCGAACAGGTAGCTGATCGCTGTAGTCATCATGACAAAGGCAACGGCAGCCCCTGCTCCTATAAGACGTTTCCGGGCAAAGCTTATGGTGCTTCTGGGTTTGCCGGAGGGTTCGAAGTTCTCCGACGGGACCGGGATAATGACGATTCCCGTAAAAGCGTTGTCGAATTCTTCCATGGTCACCCTGACCGTACCTCTTGCCGGGTCATTCAGGTAGGCATATTTCCCTTTAAAGCCGTTCAGAACAACAAAATGGTTCATATTCCAGTGGATGATACAGGGAAATTCCCCATTCTCCTGGATCGCTTTCAAAGAGTAACGGTAAGCCCTGACATCAAATCCGTAATGCTGCGCTGCCAGGACCATATTTTTTGCTTTGGATCCGTCGCGGGATACACCGCAGTCCAGACGTACCTGCTCAAGAGGGATCCATTTGTTATAGTAGGCCATCACCATGGCAAGGGCGGCGGCGCCGCATTCCAGGGCCTCCAGCTGCATGATCACCGGAACCTTGGCCACTCCCCTGGTGAGGGTGGGTTTGATCTTCTTTCTTTTCAAGTATCTCACCTGCTTTCCAACAGGAAATCAACGGCATGCACAGTCTCAGTGACAACCGTACCGTCATAGACCCCATCCGGAAGATCCACGGCTGCCCTGCCGATGGACCGGCCATATTCATCCGTTTCCGAAGAGTTGATGACATAATCCTTCCCTGAAACATGAAGCGGCATGCCCTGCTCTATATTAACCGATTCAGGTGAGATCACCGCGGCTGTGTGCTGTTCCACAACCACTTTAACATCCTTCTCGGTATCCAGTGTACCCACGACAGACCAGGCACACAGACCTGCCAGCAGCAGGATGACAGCAGCCAGAATGATCCATATCCCCGGATTTGTCACACGGAGATAATCCGTCAGCTGTTCCGGAGAAGAGATACGGTCAAGAGTTTTTTTTCGAAATAAGTTTTGCTGATTATCAGACATAAATCTGCACCTCTTTACAATTTTTTCAAATGAATCGTATAATCATCATACCATATTTCCTGTATCATTTACAATAATCAGTCACAACAGCTGCCGCGATATGTTCATTTTCCGCCTGCTGTACTCTTATCCGGGGATTATATTTGACATGGTCTCTTACCTGTGGTAAATAAGGAACAGAAAGATCGGAGGAAGCCGGAATGAATAATAAGGAAATCTACAAAAAAGCTCTGCGTCTGGCCATTCCCATGATGATCCAGAGCGGCATAGCCAATGCGGTGGTGCTGGTGGACAATCTCATGGTGGGTAGTCTTGGCACGGAAAGCATCAGCGGAGTCTCCATCGCCGGCCAGCTCCTTTTTGTTTTTAATCTGGCTGTTTTCGGCGGCCTCTCCGGCCCTGCCATCTACGGAGCCCAGTACTACGGCAACGGGGATAAAGAAGGATTTCAGCAGGTATTTCGGTTAAAACTGTGGATCGGCATGATCGTTACCCTCGGGGGAATCCTGGTTTTCCTGACGAAAGGTGATGCCCTGATCCGGCTTTATCTTACCGGCAGCGGAGGTGGTTTTGATCCTGACCTGACCCTGACGCTCGGCATGGATTATCTCCATATTATGCTGGCAGGTCTGGTTCCTTTCTTCCTGGTACAGGTATATGCGGGCAGTCTCCGGGAGATGAATGAAAGCCTGATCCCCATGACCGCCGGTCTTTTCTCTGTCATCGTGGATATCATTTTCAATTATATGCTGATCTACGGAAAGCTGGGATTTCCGGCCCTCGGCGTCAGAGGAGCTGCGATCGCCACGGTCCTGGCAAGGATCACCGAGCTTATCGCCATCATCGGAATGAAACGTTTCAAATCCGATGCCTGGTCCTTCCTGGATGGGGTGTACCGCACTCTTCTCGTACCGGCATCCAAAGCCAAAGTCGTCATCAGAAAAGGTATTCCCATCTTCTTTAATGAGTTTTTGTGGGCAGGGGGGATCGCCACCCTGACCCAATGCTATTCCATGCGCGGACTGGCGGTGGTGGCAGGGCTGAATATCTCCAACGTACTTTGCAACCTTTTCAATGTGGTCTTTATCAATCTCGGGGTTGCGGTCGGGATCCTGGAAGGACAGTTTCTCGGGGCATCGGAATTTGAAAAGGCAAAGGACTCTGCACAAAAGCTTACTTTGTTCTGTTGTTCAGTCTGCATTATCATCTCCGTTTTTCTTTTTGGTCTGTCCGGAATCTTTCCGAATCTGTATAACACGACCGGGGAAGTCCGGGGTATGGCCACCAGGTTCATCATGATCACTGCTGTTTTCATCCCTGTGCAGGGAGCCCTCAACGCCCTGTATTTTATCCTTCGGTCGGGAGGAAAGACCCTCATCACCTTTCTATTCGACAGTGTGTTTTCCTGGTCTGTATCCGTACCTCTGGCTTTTTTCCTGTGCAGATACAGCCCCCTGTCGGTCTTTGTGATCTACGCCATTGTGCAGGCTGCAGATATGATCAAAGTTTGTCTCGGCTTTATCTACGTTCGGAAAGGGCTTTGGATCACCAACCTGGTCAATTGAATACAGGCAAAAAAAGAACGGTTTTCACCGTTCTTTTTTTATCTCAGATCTTATTTTTTCAATACATGCGCACAGGCGTAGCTTATCTCCGCCAGCAGGATCCCTGTCACAACATCCGCCACCACATGCTGTTTGACCGTCATGGTACTGATACAGACAGCTGTGGCGATGACCAGGGAAAGATGCCGGTACCATCCGGGGATCCGTTCATTTCTGCGCACTGCAATCCAGCACAGCCAGCTGACAAAACAATGGATGGAGGGGAGCAGGTTATCCGCACTGTCCACCTGGTAGGTTAACCTCATAAGATAATCAAAAACTGTGGTTCCGGTGATCTCCGGCCGGGCCATTGTAGTCGGGTAGAACACAAAGAAGAAAAAGCATACGATCTCCCCGATAAAATGAGCCGTAATGAACCGTAAGCCGTTTCCTTTGTCATATTTGACACCGATGGAATAATTGACGGCCCAGAAAAGATAACATCCCCAGTAGATCAGAATGGTCCAGGGGAGAAAGGGCACCGCCCGGTCAAAACCTGTGGTGAGATCATAATGGAATGAATTCCGGGACAGGAACCTTCCCAGAAAATAGACCATAAAATTAAAACCGGCTGCACCCAGGAGGAGCAGCAGGTCTTTTATTGTGTAAAACCGGTTAAATTTCATCTTTTAATACCCCTATGGCTTCCCCCATCTTAACGGGAACCTCTTCTCTTCCCTCCAGGGCCGTCCTGAAGGAGGCATCAAGCTCCAGTCTGTCTCTGACGGAAGAATCCAGCAGCAGGATGATGGTGGATCCGGCCAGCTCGAAACTGCCCATCTCTTCACCTCGCTCAAACCATCCCTGTTCTTTTACAAAGCTTACTCCACCCACCATCATGGCACCTACTTCGATCTGTACCGCCCTGCTGAAATGTATGGTGTCAAGAAGGCTCCACCATCTTCTGTTCAGACGGTAAACAGGGAAATAGTCACAGGCGATGGGCTGCACACTGTGCAGCTGCCCGGGAATAGGGCGGGTCATCATCAATTCAGCATCGTCAAAACAGCAGAAATGATGGTAATCACTGGCCTGCAGGCGGATCACCAGACAGAGTCCCCCCTTAAACTTTTCTGCCAGCTTTTTATCCCGGACCAGATCTTTCAGGCGATAATGGGATCCTTTCATGGGAAGGATCATTTTATCCGTGACAGGATACACGGTCAGCAGCCCGTCGCAGGGGCTGATCAAGGTCTCCGGACGAATCACACAGGAAGACATATCCTTCTTCCTGGAGAAAAAGTCGGCAAAAGAATCGTATCTCTGCTCTTTAAAGGGCTTCATATCAATCTTGTTTTTTCTGATATAGCGGCGGATCATCAGCCTGGAAAGCTTTGTATGCAGAAACCAGGCACCCAGGCGGAACATCCCTGTCTTCTGGATGATCCGGAGGAGAAGACGTCCGGCTTTTCTTCGATAAAGGAATTCAATACTCATACTGTTTAAACATCCGTGCAGGCAAAGAGCACCAGGATAACTTCGATCAGACCGCAGAGGACAACACAGATCTTCCCGATGATCTTAGGCTTCCTAAGGGGTACAGGGAGAAGAAACAGGAGGGCCATACTGAACAGGGTGGCGGTAAGGGCCGCGAAGGGCTTTCTTCCCGTCAGATTGTTCAATCCGAAGATAAGGGGGATAAACAAGGCGGAAAGGGTTACCGGCAGGCCGTAATAGAGTTCTCTGGGCCCGGACTGATTCCTCTGTCTTTCCTGTTCATCCACATTAAAATAAGCAAGGCGGATGAGGGCGCAAAGAACATATAAAGCACAGACGGTCAGCACCAGACTGCTTCTTTCGTTTAAGTTAAACACGATGGAGGCCGGCAGGACGCCGAAACAGATCAGATCACTTAAAGAATCGATCTGGATACCGAAACATTTTTCCTGCTCCGTGCGTTTTTTTGTGGAAGCAATTGTCCCGTCAAACATATCGCAGAAGCCGGAAAACATAAGGCAGATCACCGCCCGGAAGAAATCATGCTCAAAGGCATAAACGATGCCGAAAAAACCGGACAGCATACCTATGTAAGTCAATACCACCGTATAATTGTAAAATCCCAGTAATCTATGATCATGATTCATGATAAATCTCCTCTTCTATTTGATCAGGGAAAAACCCAGACTGTACGCCAGAATACACCAGGGTTTTCCAAGAATGATGATCCAGATAAACTTTCTGGCTGTCATCTTGGTCAGACCGGTCAGATAGCAGAAATAGTCATCCGGAAAAAGGGGAAGCAGCATAGCGAGAAACAGGAACGCCGTGTAGGATCTGCTTCTCGATGCCCAGACAGACCACTTCTTATAACGCTCCATGGGAAACATATCTTCAAGAAGGGGCATGCCGTATCTTCTTGCCAGAAAAAAAGCAATAATGGAACCACTTCCAATCCCGATATAGTTGCACCAGAACCCGATGGCCGGTCCGAACATGACCGATCCCACCGCACATCCCAAAAAACCGGGCAGTACCGGGATGATCACCTGGGCTGCCTGAAAGGAAGTCAGGAACAGCGGCGCGAACACGCCGTATCCCTCCATATATGCCTGGAAAGATGCCACCGAATTGAACTTCCCGTCAAAATAAGCTTTAACCAGCACGCTCAGATAAACAAGTGCAGCCAACATCAGAAAAACGGAGATCCAGTGAATGTACGTCTGCCGCTTTGTCCGTGGCTTATCTTCTGTTCGATTTCGTTTTAAATTTATCATAATTTACCCGTAAAATGAAAATCATTCCCCTGAGAGAACCAGTCCTATCCACATAATCTGCTGTTTTAATCCTGCCTATCATAACACATATCAGCGAAAAATACCTTGACTATTTCTTAAATATTATTAAAGATTGTATTCCTGATCAGGTTCCGGGGTATGATCCTGTTACAATTATATCAAATATTTGATGATATTGCACCAAAAATCACGAAAAAAACAACATTAAAATCCCTGACGAACACAAAGAAAGGGCACCGCAGTTTCGTTACTGCGACGCCCTGTTCAGGTGATCTTATAATAACCGGTTACGGAAAAGAGTGAGTTTATTTGCTGATAGCCTTAAATGCGGCAGCCTGGGCAGTCATGCCTCTTTCGGAAGCAAGTCTCTCGATGGATGATGCACCGAAGAAACCATCGATCTCAGGAACTCTTTCGATAACATAAGCTGCATCTTCCGGATCTGCGATCGGTCCGCCATGGCAGATGACCATAACATCAGGATTAACCTCACGGCCGGCCTTGATGATCTCACGGATCTTTACAACACAGTCATCAAGAGTTACGGCAGTCTCTGCACCGATGGAGCCTTTGGTGGTCAGTCCCATATGGGCTACCAGACAATCAGCGCCTGCTTCTGCCATTTTTCTGGCCTGGTCCGGATCGAATACGTAAGGACAGGTAACCATGTCGAGCTTGTGGGCCTCGCGGATCATTTCCACCTCAAGGTCATAGCCCATACCGGTCTCTTCAAGGTTTGCACGGAAAGTTCCGTCGATCAGTCCGACTGTCGGGAAGTTCTGTACGCCGTTGAATCCCTGATCTTTAAGCTGTTTTAAGAAAATGTCCATCACACGGAAAGGATCGGTTCCACATACACCGGCAAGAACAGGAGTCTTCTTTACGATGGGAAGGACTTCCTGGCCCATCTCCTGAACGATCAGGTTGGCATCGCCATAGGAAAGAAGTCCCGATAAGCTTCCACGTCCCGCCATTCTGAAACGACCGGAGTTGTAGATGATGAGCATGTCAACATCCGCTTTCTCGGAACATTTTGCCGTGATACCGGTACCTGCGCCTACACCTACAAGGATCTTGCCCTGAGCGATCTGTGCCCTGAAATCATCTAAGATCTCACTTCTTGTTTTTCTTAACATGATAAATCCTCCTTTTACATTTTGATCGTTATATTATTTTGCAGAGATCAGTTCAGTCAGCCTGCGGGCGGCAGCCAGAGCGAAATCTGC
>CAJGDH010000011.1 GCA_904502145.1 uncultured Eubacterium sp. | reverse complement strand
CTGGACCAGAAAGCCCTTTTCGGCAGCTATGAGGTCGGAGGCGAAAAGAAGGAGGGCTGGGTCCCGGCTTCGGTCTTCCTGTATGACGAATCCTTTACCCCCGTCTACGGAACAGTCAGGGCTGCCATGACCATCTACACGGACAGCAGTCTGTCCGAACGGAAAGCCTCCATAAAGAAATATTCCGGCATCATCGCCGTGGGAAAGACCGACGGTGCCCGCCAGGTGATCTACGAGACGAAAAAAGGCTACGGGATCGGCTGGATGTCGGCGGATGAATACGAGAACAAACTGGTCTACGACGGCAGGGACAAACAGGTCCTGGCTGACGGCACCTACACATTTCTTCCCGTTTACGGGACGGAGGAAGCAGAAGCGGATGACCTGAAGGGTATTTCCTACGGGCTGGAGTATGCCGCCGGGAAATTGTACAGGATCATAGACCCCTCCGACGGAACGTACATGAGCCTCCGGGGGGAAGAGATGAAGGAAGACAACACCGCCGGGGAAAAACCCTCCTGGATGGAAGAAGGGATCATGCATACAGTCAAGATCCTGCTCAGCTCTTCATACAGGGAGAGGATGAAAGCCTGGGAAGAGGAACAGGAGGAGATCCTGCAGGAACAGGAAGAACTGGAACAGAAGCTTGCTACCGGAGAGGTAATTGAAATCCCGGAGGATGAGCTGAGATATTCCGTCATCTGGACGGAGGATAAAGAGGAGGCCGGGCTCTTCCGGATCGAGAGGAAGGACAATTATTTCCGTATCTTCTCCCAGGGCGGAAGACTGCTTTACGGCAGCAGGGAAGAGGATGGACAGCAGACGCCTGTTCTGGTTATGAACAGGGAAAATGATGAGTCTGAACCATCTGAAGACGCCCATAAGACTGTCCTCTGGAAAGTACGGGCCGAGGCCCCCAGGGTGGATAGAAAACATCCCATGGTCTTTACCCAGTATGACCCGGAATGGTGCGGGCGGCCCTACGGGAGCGAAGGCTGTATGGGAACCGCGGGATGCGGTGTCCTGGCCACGGTCAATGCCGTCTATGCCCTCACGGGCCAGTATATGGATGTCAACGCGTTGGCGGATTATGCCGTGGATACCGGACTGCGCATCGTCGGCAGCGGAACGGATGACCGTATCTTCCAGGCGGCAGCAGAGAAATACGGAAAGATCTACGGATTTGAATATGACGGAAAAAGCGGAAGTATCGACAAGCTGAAAAAGAAACTGAAGAAGGGGGACGTGGCCATGGTCCATGTGATCGGCCATTATGTTGCCGTGACGGCCTACGATGAGAAGAAGGACCGGTATCTCCTCCTGGATTCAAACTGCCTGCCCAAGAGGGAAACGAGCCCCTTCGGGGACTGGATCTCCCCGGCCAGGCTTATGGACGGATATCTCTACGGCCAGATGTATTTCTTTTACAGACTTGCATCAGATTAGGAGACAAACCTTATGTTGGACTTCAAAAACAAAAATGTATATGAGAGGATATTTGAGGGGCATTTCGGACTGGAGAAGGAGAGTCTCAGGGTGACGGAAGACGGTACATTTGCCCAGACCCTGCATCCTTTTCACGGGATGGATCATATTACCCGGGATTTCAGTGAAAACCAGATCGAGATCAATACCCCGGTCTGTGACTCCGCCGAAGAGGCGATAGAGGAACTGAAGAGTTATACTCTGAAGATCCAGAAGGCCCTTGCCAATATGAATCCCCGCGAATATCTCTGGCTCAACTCCAATCCCCCTTATATCGAGAAGGAAAAAGATATCCCCATAGCCGTATACGGGCAGGAGGAGATGGATAAGAGGATCTACAGGGAGTATCTGGCGGTCCGTTACGGTCGCTACAGGATGGCATTTTCCGGCATCCACGTAAACTATTCTTTCTCCGAGGACCTGATCAAGGCCGGGTTTGCCGCCAGTGGATTCATGGATTTCAGAGAATACAAGGACAGGCTTTATCTGAAGCTGGCGGAGAATCTTGCCAGTTACGGGTGGATCGTTACTGCGGTCACCGCAGCCAGTGCGGATATGGACGGATCCTTCTTTGAAAGGAGAAAGAAGGGAAAGACCACTTTCCTGGGTATGGCATCCGTCCGATGCAGTGAGCTTGGATATTGGAACATGTTTACCCCGGTATTCGATTACACCAGCCTGTCTTCCTACGCAAAAAGTATCAGCAGGTATGTGGAGAACGGCTTTATTTCCTTCCCATCGGAGCTTTATTATCCGATCCGGCTGAAACCCTGCGGGGAAAACAAACTGGAGAACCTGGCGGAAGGCGGAGTGGATCACATCGAGTTGAGGAACGTGGATCTTAATCCAATGTCCTGTTCCGGTCTTGATCTCCGTGATCTTAAGTTCATCCAGTATCTTCTGATCTGGGCTGTGAATACTCCCAGGACTGCCCTGTCGGAGGCTGATCAGATCCAGGTTGCCCAGAATTTTAAAAATGCAGCCAGATATGATCTTAAGACTGTGAACATCGTTTATAAAAACGGGGAGTTCGATACGGTGGCCAAAGCCGGACAGAAGCTCATAGGGAGGATGAAGGACTTCTATTCTGTCAATCTCAACTCTGAAGATGACAGATACCGGGAAGTGATGGATATCCTGGAGTTTGAAGAGAAAAAATTCACAGACCCGGATACAAGGTATGCAGCCATACTGCATCAGCATTGCTCCGAGCTCTTCTTTGAGAAGAATCTGGAGTTCGCAAAGCAGATACAGGAGAGGATAGTGTTTCCTGATAAAAAAATGACATGACCCCACAAGGTCATGTCATTTTTTTATTCAATTCAATTTTGTTCATTCTTCATCCCAGCGCCACATCCAGCGCCATCATCAGACTGAAACCAACGGCAAAGAATACCACGCCGATATTGGAATGGGCGCCTTCCGACATCTCAGGGATCAGTTCTTCCACCACCACATAGAGCATGGCCCCGGCGGCAAAAGACAGGAGATAGGGCATGGCGGGAATGACCAGGCTGGCAAGCAGCACCGTCAATCCTCCGAATATCGGTTCCACAGCCCCGGAAAGGACGCCAAGCAGGAAGGATTTTGGTTTGCTTTTTCCTTCCGCGAAAAGGGGCATGGAGATGATGGCCCCTTCCGGGAAGTTCTGGATGGCGATACCCAGAGCCAGGGCAAGGGCTCCGCCGGCCGTAATATTTGCTGATCCGGAAAGCAGTCCGGCATAGACAACCCCCACTGCCATTCCTTCGGGGATATTGTGAAGAGTGACCGCCAGGACCATCATAATGGCCCGGTCCAGGCTGCTTTTGGGTCCTTCAAGCTGATCTGCCTGATCAATGCTTCTGTGCAGATGGGGTATGATGTGGTCCAGCAGGAGGAGGAAGAGGATGCCAAGCCAGAAGCCGATAAAGGCCGGGAGAAATGCCCATCTTCCTTTAGGAGCAGACTGTTCGATGGCGGGAACGATCAGGCTCCAGACAGATGCCGCCACCATCACACCTGCCGCGAATCCCGTCAGGGCCCTCTGCACATTGACCTTCAGATCATTTTTCAGAAAGAACACGCAGGCTGCTCCGGCCGCTGTTCCGATAAAGGGGATCAGAAGTCCCCAGATCACTGTTTTCATTTTCTTCTCATCCTTTCTCTTGTTTTTTATGTAAAAAGCTTATGTGATCGATTGTAGTTAGTGGTATCTAACTTATGGGGATTATACAATAAAAAAAGGATTGCTGCAATACAGCAATCCTTTTTTTGTCAGGCTCGACTTTATCTGTCTATTCTTTTTCTTTGAAACTGATCAGCAGGTCTTCCGTGCTGATGGTATCTCCCTGTTTAACGTAGATGATATCCACGACGCCGTCGATGGTGGAAAGTACGGTGGTTTCCATCTTCATGGCTTCCAGGCTTAAGAGAGGCTGGTTGACCTTCACAACATCTCCTTCCTTGACAAGGACTTCACCCACCGTGCCGGGGATGGACGCGCCAAGATGGAACTTGTTGTCCTTGTCCGCCTTCACATGGTGGTTTTCCTTAACCTCGAAGTTCTTATCCAGGATACGTACCTGGCGGTAGAAACCGTTGACCTCGAACTGGAGGGTACGGTATCCTTCCTCATCAACCTCACTCTTACGGATGAACTTGATCAGAAGCTCCTGTCCTTCGCCCACCATGATCCTGGTCTCTTCGCCTTCACGTAAGCCATAGAAGTATACATGGCTCTCCAGACGGGAGACGTCGTTGTAGGCCTGGAAATGTTCACAGTAGTCCTCATATACCTTCGGATACAGGGCATAGCTGATGACCTTCTGTTCCATGATGGCAGGGTCTTCCATCTTCTCCATATAGTATTTCTCGCGGAGCAGTTTCTCGATCTTGCTGAAATCTTCGGGCGGGAGAAGGCTGCCGGGACGTACGTTGATGGGTTTCTTATCCTTGAGGACGATCTTCTGTAATTCCTTCGGGAATCCGCCTTCCGGCTGTCCGATCATGCCCTGGAAATAACTCACCACGGAATCGGGGTAGGACAGGTCTTTGCCTGTTGTGAGGATGTTGTCTTTATTCAGGCCGTTCTTGAACATGAAGATGGCCAGATCACCCACCACCTTGGAGGAGGGGGTAACCTTGACGATATTGCCCAGGAGGTCATTGGCCTCTTTGTAGAGCTGTTTGATCTCATCAAAATTGGAGCCTGCTCCCATGCCTTTGACCTGGGCCAGAAGGTTGGAGTACTGGCCGCCGGGGATCTCGTACTTGTAGATCTCGGCTTTGGGTGCCTGCATACCGCTCTCGAATACCTGGTATACCTTCCGGACGTTTTCATAGTAGTCATCAAGGACGTTCAGCTGATCCGGATCAAGGCCGGTATCCCTCTCTGTTCCACGGAGGGCTTCCACCACGGAATTAAGGGAGGGCTGGCTGGTCATGGAGCTCATGGAGCCGATGGCACAGTCCGCGATATCCACGCCGGCTTCCGCAGCCATAAGGACGGTTGCCACACCATTTCCTGTGGAGTCGTGGGTGTGGAGATGAACCGGGATCTTCAGTTCCTGTTTCAGTGCACCTACCAGTTCTTTTGCTGCGTAGGGTTTCAGCAGGGCAGCCATGTCCTTGATGGCCAGGATATGAACACCCAGGGATTCCAGTTCTTTCGCTTTTCTCACATAGTAATCCAGAGTGTATTTCTTCTCATTGGGGCTGGTGATGTCACCGGTGTAGCAGAGGGCACCTTCAACGATCTTGCCGGTCTTCAGGGCCTCATCGATGGGCAGCTTCATGTTCTCCACCCAGTTCAGGCTGTCGAAGATACGGAAGACATCGATGCCGTTCCTTGCGGCCACCTTGATGAAGGTCCGGACCACGTTGTCCGGATAGTTGCTGTAACCTACGGCGTTGGAGGCACGCAGGAGCATCTGGATCAGGGTGTTGGGCATACGGTTTCTCAGGTATTCCAGCCTGGTCCATGGGGATTCCTTGAGGAAGCGGTAGGCGGTATCGTAGGTTGCCCCGCCCCATGCTTCCACAGAAAATGCATTGGCAAGGAACTGGTTGGCTGCCTTACAGGCACCGACGATATCCTTGGTCCTCATTCTGGTGGCCATCAGGGACTGCTGGGCATCGCGCATGGTGGTATCGGTCAGGTAGAGTTTCTTCTCTTTTAAGATCTTCTGGGTAAATCCTTCGGCGCCCAGCTTCAGGAATTCGTCACGGGAACCATGGATCTTGATGCTCTCGTCGATCACCGGAACGATACGGTCCTGGAACTCCGGCTTGGGACCCGGATTGACGTTGACCATCTTGTTGGCCAGGAACTCCAGCACCTTGGTCTCACGGTCCTGACGGTTGTGGAAGGTGAAGAGTTCGGGGGTTTCCTCAATAAATGTGGTGAATGCACGGCCTTCACGGAAGATGTCGTTGGTCAGCACATTGATGAGGAAAGGAATATTAGTCTTTACTCCGTGGATCTGGAATTCTTTCAGTACACGGAGGGATTTACGGATGGTGTCCTCGAAGGTACGGTCATGGGTGATGGCCTTCACCAGGAGGCTGTCATAGTAAGGAGTGATCACAGCTCCTTCGTAGGCATTTCCGCCGTCAAGACGGACGCCGTTGCCGTTGGCGGACCGGTAGAGGTCGATCTGGCCATAGTCCGGAACGAACTGGTTGACCGGGTCTTCCGTGGTGATACGGGTCTGAAGGGCATAACCGTTACAGTGGATGTCATTCTGGGAATAGATGTGCATCCTCTTGCTGTTTAAGGCATAACCTTCTGCGATCAGGATCTGGCTGACCACGATATCGATGTCCGTCACCATCTCCGTAACGGTATGCTCAACCTGTACACGGGGATTCATCTCGATGAAATAGGCATTGAAATCGGCATCCACCAGGAACTCAAGGGTACCGGCGTTGCGGTAGCCTACGTAGCTGGCAAGACGCTTGGAGCAGTCGAACATCTTCTCCCGGACATTCTGGGGGATGGAGAAGGCAGGAGCGTACTCCACCACTTTCTGATGACGGCGCTGAACGGAACAGTCCCTGTCGTAGAGATGTACGATATTGCCGTAATTATCGCCCAGGATCTGGACTTCGATATGTTTGGGGCTGCGGAGATATTTCTCTACGAAGATGATGGCTTTGCCGAACGCTTTCCGGGATTCCTTGGCAGCTTCGTTGAATTCCTTGGCCATCTCTGCCCCGGAATTCACGATCCTCATTCCACGACCGCCGCCGCCGTTGCTGGCTTTGAGCATGACGGGATACCCGATCTGTTCTGCGATCTCCTGAGCTTCTTCAGCAGTCTCCACCGGTTTCTCCACGCCGGGGATGATGGGTACATCAGCATCGATGGCCACTTTTTTGGCGGAGATCTTATCCCCCATCCTCTCCATCAGCTCAGCGCTGGGTCCGATAAAAGTGATGCCTGCTGCTTCACATGCTCTTACGAAATCAGGGTTCTCCGAAAGAAATCCGTAACCCGGATGGATGGCATCGACATGCCGTTCCTTTGCGATACTTATGATGGTAGGTATATCCAGATAAGCGTCGATGGGTCCTTTGTTGGGATCCAGCTGATAGGCTTCATCGGCTCTGGAACGGAACAGACCGTAGCGGTCTTCTTTGGAATAGATGGCTACAGAAGTGATTCCCAGCTCGTTTAACGCCCGGAATACCCTGAGGGCGATCTCACCGCGGTTTGCCACCAGTACTTTTTTGAATTTACGGATTTCCATGGTTGCCTCCTTTTGAATATTATTTTTGAAGAATTATTATTATATCAAACGAAATTAAATAAATTACATTTGAAATTATATCATATAATATCAGAAGAAAAATAAAAAAGCAAGTACTATTCATGAAAAAAACTATAGGCGTTACAAATGTTTTTTATTATGATATGCTATAGAGGATAATGAGTTTCTATATTAATGAACAGAAGGGACTAAGATGGAACAGAAAAATCTTCTTGAATTAAACCGGGAACGGTTCAAAAACGACCGTTTTGCCACCGAGGCAGCCGGGGCAGTCATCGAGGCGGTGGATGTCCGGTCTGCCAGATGCCGGTTGAAACTTGAACCCGTACATTTCAATGCTGCCGGTATTGTCATGGGGGGAGCTTTGTTCACCCTGGCTGATTTCTGTATGGCGGTCGCCGCAAACGGGTACAGGGATGAGTGTGATACTGTTTCGATTGACGGCAATATCATCTATATGAAGCCGGCGAGAGGGGAGAGCCTGATCGCGGAAGCCAGGTGCGTAAAGCCCGGCAGGGCCTTGAGCTTCTATGAAGTGGATATAAGGGATGAACTGGGGACGGATGTTGCCCGCTTTACCGGGAAAACATTTACCCGGCAGAAGTAAAAGTCAGATACAGACAAGGAGTGCAGATAAGATGAAGATATTGATCGTAAATGATGACGGTGTCAGGGCAAAAGGGATCGTAACCCTTGCCCGCCTGGCGACTGAGTTCGGAGAAGTCACGGTGGTGGCCCCCTCCAGCCAGTGCAGTGCCATGTCCCACCGCATTTCGGTTCACAATAAGATAAAGATCAGCAAAGTGGATTTTCCGGTGGAAGGTGTTCCCGCTTACAGTGTGGACGGAACACCGGCAGACTGTGTAAAGGTGGCCCTGGAGATCATCCTTAAGGAAAAACCGGACATTGTATTCTCCGGCATCAACCACGGTTATAATTCCGGTTTCGATATCGTTTATTCCGGGACAGTGGGAGCCGCCATGGATGCTCTCCAGTACGGGATCCCCGCCATCGCCTATTCAGCCAAGATGGGAGAGGACTTCTCCACAGCGGAGCGTTTCTTCTCCATGGTGACCAGGGGGATCCTTGAGCAGGAGCCTACATTCAGCGAAGTGTGGAATGTCAATTTCCCCGGCTGCGGTCCGGATGAAGTGAAGGGGATCCTCTGGGACCGCGTCCCTGCCAGGACCGAATATTATCTGGATCATTTTGAAGTGGAAAAGATCGATGAAGATACCCTGCTGGGGGATATGGTGAATATCGAATACTGCCCGGACGCGGAGGAAGGGACCGACATTCATGCCCTTAACCACAACTGCATCTCCATAGGCAAAGTCCGCAGCTTTGTCCTGTAAAACCAAGAATAACGATGTCTGAAAACAGTAATAGCAAGATTGAGAATAAAAAAACCAAAAAAAGAAAGACCATCATAGCGGTCCTGCTGATCCTGGTCGTCCTGTATATCGCCCTGGTCAATTTCCTGGTAAGCGCGGCTCTGATCCCGTCTTTTATGAGGAAGCTCCCTTTCTTTGAGACCATCACGGAGAGGAGCCTGGGGGAGCAGATGCACACCAGTGATATCAAGGCAAACCTGGACAACGGGAGAGAATCCTACCAGAAATGGCTGGAGGAGACGGAATTCCACGAAGAGATCCTGGAATCTTCCGACGGTTACCGTCTGGTTGCTTCCCGCCTGGACCCCGATCCGGTCACTTTTCCCGAGGATTCTCATCTGTGGGCCCTGGTCCTCCACGGCTACACCGGCTGGAAGGAGGCCATGTATCCCTATGCCCGCATGTATTACCGGAAAGGCTTTCATGCCCTGGTGCCTGACCTGAGGACCCAGGGGGAGAGCGAAGGAGATTACATCGGTATGGGTTGGACCGACCGTCTCGACTGCATGCAATGGGTCGACCGGATCCTGGAGATCGATCCGGAAGCCCGGATCGTGATCCACGGCCAGTCCATGGGAGCAAGCACGGCCCTGCTGATGACCGGGGAACCGGAACTGTCGGACAGGGTGGTGGCAGTGGTATCCGATGCGGCCTACACAGATGCCTACACCATGTTCGGGGACAAGCTTAACGCCTGGTTTCACCTGCCTCCTTTTCCCATTATTGATACAGCGGTCTTTATGCTGAAAGTCAGGGGAGGGTATGATCTGAGAAAAGCATCGCCTATCGATGCGGTGAAAAAGAGCAGTACTCCGACCCTGTTTATCCACGGGGACCGGGATGCCATGATCCCGGTGGAGATGTCACAGGAGCTCTATGAAGCGGCAGCCTGCCCCAAAGAGATCCTCATTGTGGAGGGAGCGGGCCATGCCCAGTGCAAGGACAAGGAACCGGCCCTGTTCGTGAATAAGGTATTTCTCTTCCTCAATGACTATGTTCCTCTGCACTGATCAAGGAGAAAACGATGGAATCTTCCGGAAAAAGGACCTTGGAGAAAAAAATCATACAAATTTACCTGATGGCTGAGGCTGTACTTTTTGTGCTGATCCAGTGGGCGGAAACTACCCAGCCTTATGCGGTTACAGGTAAGATCATGTATACAGCCATTATCATCAATTCCATTATCATCTTCATTTTCTACCGGAATTACCGGGGAGACGTCAGGGTGCCCCTGGCCATCATGATCACCATGGTTGCAGACTATAATCTTACCTATCTGAACCAGTTCTTCAGAACGGGCGTGGCCTGGTTCGTTGTGGTCCAGATCGTCTATGCCTGGAAGACGAGGATCGACATTCCAAGCGTGATCCTTCGCCTGTTCTTTTCGGCGGCTTTTTTTGCCCTGCTGATCTTTCTTGGCATGGACAGGGTGGATTCCCTCCTGTGCGCTTTATCCATGGGGATCCTCACCGGAAATGTGATCTATGGCTGGAAGAACTATGGCCGGAAGACCGTGGAGGAGCGGTCCCAGCGACTTGAGGATCCGGACTTTCTGCTGGCTCTGGGTCTTACCCTGTTTGCAGGATGTGACCTGAGTCTGGGACTGAGAAATGTGCTCCCCTCCACGGGAGGAATATCCCTTTGGACGCTCCTGTATCAGGTGATGTATTACCTGACCTGGATCTGTTATCTGCCTTCCCAGGTACTCCTGGTTTTGTCCTATCTCAAATCAGTGCTGCGGGATCCGCCGGATGGTGGGCAGGTCAGAAATCTGCACCCAGCAATAGACGATAAGTAAACAAAAAACGACATTGTTTTGCCCCTTTGTCTCTTGGTATAATCACTGTAAAGACAGATTATTGAATACATATTTCTGATTTGTGGAGGTATGTTATGAATGAAGTAACAAAATGGTTTTCCAATCCCATCTACCTTTGGAAGGATGAGAAGGATTTTGATGATATGGAAGGGATCCTCCGGGCCTGCTGTACCAGGGAGAGGGTGGATCAGGTTCTTTTTGCCTACGACAATATCGTGCTGAAAGAAGTGAATTTCCATCCGGCGGGGACCTATGAGGAACCGGAGAAGACCAGGCTGGATAACATCTCCGATTTCTACGAGATCCGCATGGAACAGAAGGTCACCGAGAAGCATACCGCCAGTTTCCGTGTTTATCTTCCGGTAAGATGGAACCATTGTTTTATGGGGATCGCCGGGGCGGGAACCAACACGGAGGTGGACTGGTTTTCCGCTGTCCGTTTTAACGTGATCTCCTGGCCCATGGCCCTGAAGAACGGTTACGCCTGTGCCGTCACCGACAATGATACAGGGATCCGCCTGGACTGCAGCTGGGGATTCGGCGAAGACGGGGAGCCGGAATGGGATCATATCGATTCCTGGGCTTTTACCGCCATGCACCAGATGACGGAATGCGCCAAGAAGATCATTGAGTCTTCCTATTTCTCCGGGATCAAGGCCAGCTATATGCACGGTACCTCCGGAGGCGCCCGGGAAGTAATGACGGAAGCCCTGCTCTATCCTGGAGATTATGACGGATTATGGGCTGACGCGCCGCCCGTGGATCATGTGAATCTGACCTTTGCCTGCCTTTGGGCACCGGTGGTGGAAGCCAATGAGAAACATGTGGTGGCCCTGTCCAAATATATAAAGGCCCGAGATATCGCCATTCATGATCCCGTGCTCCGCTATCTCCCCTATAACAGCCGGGATGCCTTCTGGAGAAAGTTCATCAACGGACTCCGCGGGCTGGAGACAGAGGATGGTCCCATCACCGGAAGAGATCTCCAGGTGATGGTAAAGACCTGGGACGGGCCTGTATTGAAGGACGGCAGAAGGATCACCTACGGCTTCGGTCCCACCATCCGCCAATGGCCTCTCCCTACGGGGAATCCCATGTACGGTTATCTTCAGAGAAAACCGGACGGACGTTACGGACTGATGCCCATTGCGGAGCAGTATATCCGCTGGACACTGGGAGATCCCGATTTTGACATCCACAGCCTGACTTATGAGCAGTTTTCTCAGCTATACTTTGAGTGCCATAAGAAGCTGGATCGTTACAATTTCAATCAGAAGGATTTTACCGGTTTTGCGGACAAGGGCGGGAAGCTGATCATCACCCAGGGAACCGGAGACTGTGTTCTCCCCTATGAGACGATGATCGATTATTATAACGAAATCTTTGATTACTTCCCTTCCGAGAAGATGCTGAACAGGGCAGTCCGCCTCTATATGCCGGAACTGGCCGGCCATTCCATCCTGGACTGGAGCGGTCCTGCCGTCTCCATCGCAGACGGTATGAGAGCCCTGGTTGCCTGGGTGGAAGACAGAAAGGAACCGGACAGCCTGCCTACCATGAGGTATGATTTTGCAGCGGAAAAGGTAGTGGAATCCTCGAAAGTGGAGCTCTACAGCCAGTGGAAGTTCCGCAAGACCATGATGAAGCTGGTCGCTGAAAACAAAAAAAGGCTTTGAAACAGCACTGTTTTACTGTAAATAAAAGGATATAAACAAAGAGTAGAACCGGATTATCTGTACCAGGATAATCCGGTTTGCTTTTTTTTATTTTGTCATTGACGATGACCAAATATTGATATATTATAAGAATAATTGAAAAATAATGAAAAATTTTGACTTGATTTGAAGACAAGTTCAGTACAGATAAGAATAAGGACGGAAGGAGGAAGGTACATATGCCGGAAACCAAACATGTGGTGGCTGCGCTGATCCGGGAAGGAGACCGGGTTTTTGCCACACAGCGAGGATACGGAGAGATGAAGGGCGGCTGGGAATTTCCCGGTGGAAAGCTGCTGGAAGGGGAGACACCGCGACAGGCCCTGGCAAGAGAGATCCGGGAAGAACTGGGCGTCGAGATCTCAGTGGGAAGGCTATATGATGTGATCGAGTATGACTATCCTGATTTTCATCTGTATATGGAGTGCTATTTCTGTACTCTTATCCGTGGCCGGATCGAACTCAAAGAGCATATGGATGCCCGCTGGCTGACCGGGGAAGAGCTTGACAGTGTGGACTGGCTGCCTGCGGACCATACCCTGATCGACAGACTGAAAAGAGAAGGATTTGCTGTCCGCAACCTGATCTTTGACGTGGGGCATGTGCTCCTCCAGTACCGCTGGATCGAGATGTTCATGGATTACGGTCTGTCCGAGGCGGACAGCAGAAGGATCGGAGAGGAAATGTTCTCCAACCCCATCTGGACCGACAAATTCGACCGGGGCATCTGGAGCCCGGAAAGAATGGTGGAAGAATACGCCAGCTACCTTCCGGCGGAGGACATCACTTATATAAAGAAGTTCATGATCGATGCAAAAAAGATGCGGGGTGAGGACCGCACTGAGATCTGGGAGGCGATCCGCCTGCTGAAGGAGAAGGGATACCGGGCCTATATCCTGTCCAATTATTCGGAGTATCTCTTTAAACTTCACACGGAAGATGCCCCCTTTATGGACTATATGGACGGCGTGGTGGTCTCTTACGAGCCCAAAGTCATCAAACCGGAAAGGGAGATCTACGAATATCTTACCCGCAAGTACGGACTTAAGATGGAAGAGTGCATCTTCTTTGATGACCGCCTGGAAAATATAGTGAAAGGCCATGAACTTGGCATGGACGGTGTCTGGGTAACTTCCCGCAAGATGCTGGCGGACACCCTGGAATCCTTACTGGCTCTCCGGGAAAAGCAGTGTAAGCCTGAAACAGTGTAATCTACAAACAAAGTAATTAAAAATAACGTAATCTAATACAGAGTAATCTAAAAACAGAGCAATCTGACAGAAAAGGAGAATAAACAAGATGGTAACCGTTGCATATGTTGGTTTTGGCGTTAGCGTAAGAGAATATCATATCCCCTACGTGGAGAACAGGGATGACATCAAGGTGAAGTATGTATACCGCAGGGAGGAGGATATCCCTCAGTTTGCAGAGTACGAAGCATTTTATCCCGAGATCATTTTCACCACGGATTTTGACGCTGTTTTAGCGGATGATGAAGTGAACCTGGTGGTGGTAAATACACCGGATCAGTTCCATGTTCCTTACGCAAAACAGATCCTGAACTCAGGCAAACATGCCCTGATCGAGAAACCCTTCGCTCCTACGGCAGCAGAAGCAAGGGAGGTATTTGCCCTTGCCAAAGAGAAAGGGCTGGTCTGCATGCCCAACCAGAATCGCCGTTTTGACGCGGACTTCCTGGCATTGAAAGAAGTCATCAGGAGCGGTAAGGTGGGTGATATCGTCAAGCTGGAAAGCCACTATGATTATTTTAAGGATAACGGCTGGTACGATCATCTGGGCACACTCTACAATCTTGGCGTGCACACCACAGACCAGGTGATCAGCCTCTTCGGTATCCCGGAGAAGACATATTTTGACGTGCGAAGCATCAATCATCCCGGAATCGGGGATGATTATTATGATCTGGAGTTCTACTATGGAAATATGAAAGCTACGGTCAATACCAGCATGTGTGTTTCCATTGATTATCCCAGATTTACCCTCCATGGGACAAAGGGAAGCTTTACCCTTCCGCCTGTAGTTCATAATTCCGGGAAGAAGAAAGTGGTGGGCCGTCATCAGATCAGTATGGCTCCTGCATCGGAAGACCGCTGGGGAACCCTGGTTTACCACAATGAGAAAGGGGAGACCGTAACCGAGAAGGTGCCGGTGGACTGTGCTCATTATGAAAAGGTTTATGACAACCTGGTGGATGCCATCGAACATGGTGCTGAAAAATGTATCAAGGACGAGGAAGTGATCTGTGTCCTTGAGATGCTGGAGGCAGCTACGGAAGTGGCGAAATCCCATAAATAGATCAAGAGTCCTAGCAGAAGAGAAAGGGAGAAAGATATATGAAGGAGATAAGATTAGGAACCATCGGTTCGGGAGTGATCGTCCGGTCCATCCTGGACAATGTAAAACTTACCGAAGGAATCAGACTTGAGGCAGTTTATTCCAGAACGGAAGAGAAAGGGCGTGCCCTTGCCTCGGATTACGGTGTGGGCAAAGTATATACTTCCCTGGAGGATCTGTTCGCTGACGAGGACGTCAACTTCATCTATGTGGCTTCCCCCAACAGCCTTCACTGCCCTCATACCAGGCAGGCTCTTCTTGCCGGAAAAAACGTGATCTGCGAGAAGCCTTTTGCCCCCACGAAAGCCGAGGCGGAAGAACTTGTGGATCTGGCAAAGGAGAAAGGACTGATCCTGGTGGATGCCACCCCCACCTTCTTCCTTCCGAATCTCCGGATCCTGAAAGAACAGCTGCCCAAAGTGGGAAGGATAAAACTGGTCATGGGCAATTACAGCCAGTATTCCAGCCGTTATGATGCCCTTAAGAAGGGGGAAGTTCCCAATGTGTTCAGCCCTGACTATGCAGGCGGCTGCCTCATGGATATCAACTATTATAATGTCTACCTGAACCTTGCCCTCTTCGGAAAGCCGGAGTCAGCGGAATATGTCCCCAATATCTATAATGGCCTGGTGGATACCTCCGGTGTCATCACCCTGAAATATGCTGACTTTGTCAGTACCCAGGCCGGAGCAAAGGATACCTGGGGAGTGAATTATTTCCAGATCGAAGGTGAAGACGGATACATCTATATCCGTGACGGAAGCAACGGTATTGCGGAGATCCGGGTTGTGACCAGGGAATCCGAGGAAGTCTTCAATGAACAGGATAATCCTGACCGTTGGTATTATGAAGTAAGCAGGATGACCGGGATGATCCGTTCCGGTGATACCGCCGGGATCAAAGCAGGTCTGGACCTGATGACCGATGTGGTCGATACGATCGAGACCGCCCGAAAGAAAGCAGGCATCCTGTTTACGGATGAAAAATAGAGAGAACAGAAGAGAACAATATTCTGAATACAAGTTTAATGAAAAAAGATAATCCAGAAAAGCAGTTCCGGGGGACCGGAGCTGCTTTTTTTCATTGTTGTGAAAAATATCTGAAAT
Source organism: uncultured Eubacterium sp. (assembly GCA_904502145.1). GTDB lineage: Bacteria > Bacillota > Clostridia > Lachnospirales > Lachnospiraceae > Anaerobutyricum. The sequence continues at coordinate 2,062 of CAJGDH010000011.1, read as the reverse complement.
GATTTGAAAAAATTTTAATTAAATTTGAAAGTTTGAACATATAGGGCAAAATAAGTGAAAACCCATAGTTGAACATTGAAAAGCATGGTATGTCAAACGTTTTCATTATGCATACCACACAATAAGAGAAGCATGGAATTATCTATAATGACAAAAATTTTCATTTTGATTGAAACTACTTGACATAATATGAAAATAAATGTAAAATTAAGCCATAAATAAAAACAAGACATGAAAAAACGTGAAACTATTTAAAAAAGGAGACAAAAATGAATTACGCCGGAAGATTTAACTCCTTTATCTTTAAAGGGCAGAACGTGTACGATGCCATCGAAGCCTACAAGCAGATGGATGGGATCACACACCTGGAGTTCAACTATCCGGAACATATCGAAGGATATGATCTGGAGGAGTTGAAAGCAGCCATCGCACCTCTCAAGGTGAACGGCTTTGCAGTACGTTGGAGAAAAGATTTCCTTGACGGAAACTTCACCAACCAGAATGAAGAACTCAGACAGAGAGCCATTCAGATGACCAAGGATGCATGTGACATCTGCCGCGACCTCGGTGGAAGCGTGATCACCCTCTGGTTTGAAAACGATGGTTTCGATTATCCCTTCCAGATCGATTACGAACTGGACTGGAACAAGCTGGTAACCGCAATTCAGGAAGTCTGCGATTACGCGCCGGACATGAAGATCAGCATCGAGTACAAACCTTTCGAGGAGAGAAACTTCGCCATGGTGGACAGCACCGGCATGGTAATGTACCTGATGAGCGAGGTAAACCGGGACAATATCGGTTGTACCCTTGATTACTGTCATATGTTGATGAAACACGACAATCCGGCCTACGGACTTGCACTCGCCGCCTCCAAAGGAAAACTTTACGGGCTGCATATGAATGACGGCTACGGCTGGCAGGACAGCGGGCTGATCTTCGGATCATTAAGCTTCGCACAGAGTGCAGAGTTCATCTATTACCTGGAAAGATACAACTACGACGGCGTGGTCTTCTTCGATACCTTCCCCATCAGGGAGGATGCGAAGAAGGAATGTCAGGCAAACATCGATGCCTTCGAGCTGATCAAGAGTAAAGTCGAGAAGCAGGGCATAGAAAAGATCAATGAGATCGTATCCAGACATGACGGGATCGGAGCACAGGGGCTGATCCTGGATATGTTAAGATAAACGTTCACCTGTTAAAGGGAACACAATTTAAAAAAGGAACACAATTTTAAAAAGGAACATGTCTAAAAAGAGGAGGACTATTACAATGAAAAAGAGATTTTTAGCAATCCTTATGGCAGCAACAATGGTTGTTGGACTTGCAGCCTGTGGTTCATCCAAACCCGCCGGCGATGCTGATTCAACAGAAGCAGCAGCTGAACAGGCAACAGAAGCAGCAGAATTTAACCCTGACAAGGCAGAAGATGCCATGACCATCGAAGAGCTCCGCGCAGCAAACGGTGAGGAAGTTAAAGTTAAATCCGGATTAAAATTCGGTATGGTTATGAAAGCTCTTTCCAACGAGTTCTGGAGAACTCTGGAAGAAGGTTATGAAGCAGGCGCCAAAGAAGCAGGCATCGAGATCGATGTTCAGGCTACAACAGATGAAGGCGATGAGACAGGTCAGCAGACCATGACAGAAACTCTGACAACACAGGGTGTTGACGCTCTTCTTATGAGCCCCATCTCCGACTCCAACCTTACATCCGCTGTTGAGAGCGCAAACGAAGCAGGCGTTCTTACCGTTAACGTAAACGACGGTCTGATCGCTCAGGCTGATCACTATGTAGGACCGAACGCATACCAGAACGGACTTCTGGCTGCAGAATGGATCTCCAACAAATTAGGTGACCAGGGTGATGTTGCAATCGTTGTTGGTATGGCTAAAGCTTTCGCAGCCCGTGAACGTACCGCAGGTTTCAAAGATTGGATCACAGATAACAACTCCGGCTTAAACATCTGGGCAGAGCAGAACGCTGACTGGGACCGTACAAAAGCTAAAGACCTTGCAGCTACATGGTTAACACAGAATCCTGACCTGAAAGCTATCTTCT
>CAJGDH010000010.1 GCA_904502145.1 uncultured Eubacterium sp. | reverse complement strand
GTGGGAAATGTACTGAACATCAAACCTCTGCTTAAGGGGAACAGGGACGGCTATATCGTCCAGTTCCGAAAATGCCGGGGAAGGAAAAAATCCCTGAAGGATCTCATTGATCTGGTCTGTAATAATATCGTTGATCCCATGAAACAGATCATCGGGATCGCCCATGCGGACGCCTACGAAGAATCCCTGATGGTCATGGACAAGATCCTGGAGAGGATCCAGGTCAGGGAATTCATCAATACTTCTTATGACTACTGTACCGGATCCCACGTGGGTCCCGGTACCATCGCACTGTTTTTTATGGGGGAAGACCGTGAACTCAGCAATTAACCGGAGACCGTACCGGACCCTGTACCTGCTCCTGGTTTTCTGTCTCATCCTGACCCTCTGCGGATGCAGGAAGACCGACAGGGCTGAAGGAACTGCCACCGGGAGTACAGCGGTCACAGAAGCGGAAGAGAATAAAGAGGAGAAAATTACGGCCGCCCCGCCGACGGAGGCCACGACCGAAGAAGCATCCTTACAGACTGGGGAGGAAACCGGGACCACGGCAGAAGAGCCGGAGAGTGAGGTCCCTGAGGACAGGACCATCTCATGGGATCCCAACTGGGAATATGCAGATTTTTCCGAGATCCATGATTCCGGGGTGAAATTGTATTATTCCCATGCTCCATCCCGGAAGAATATGGTGGTGGCCGTGAATGCCGGTCACGGTACAACGGGAGGAGAATCCGTCAAGACCCTCAGCCACCCGGACGGGACCGGAAAGGTAAACGGAGGAACAAACGGAGAAGGAGCCGTATACTCCATGGCGATCTCCTCGGGGATGGAATTCGATGACGGTACCCCGGAGGCATCCGCCGTCCTCTCCCTGGCACTTCTTCTCAAAGATGCTCTCCTGGAGGAAGGATTCGATGTTCTGATGATCCGGGAAGAGGCAGATACCAGGCTGGACAATATCGCCAGGACGGTTTTTGCCAACAATAATGCCGACTGCCATATTGCTCTTCATTACGACAGTACGGATTCCGACAAGGGGGCTTTCTATGTTGCTGTTCCCGATGTGGCCTCCTACCGGCATATGGAACCGGTGGCTTCCCACTGGAAGGAGCACCATGCCCTGGGGGAGGCTCTGATAAAGGGATTGGATAAAACCGGAGTTCCCATCTTCAAGGGCGGTTCCATCGAGCTTGACCTGATCCAGACTTCTTATTCCACGATCCCTTCCGTGGACCTGGAGCTGGGGGACAGGGCATCGGACTATTCCGGGAAGACTCAGGAAAGGCTGGCGGAGGGGATCGTCAAAGGTCTTTCCACCTATAAGGACCGGTGAACCCGGTATTAATATCATCCTATACTACATATCAGGATCAGACGGTTTATGCCATGTGCAGAGGCCGTCTTTTTTTTCGGGAAAATCATTTTCCGGGAATTTTCCCAGAGATTTTCGGGACAGAAAAAAATCAGGCTGTCCCGGGGAGGATGGGCGGGTATGTTCTGATAAGGGCAAAAAAGCGTAGAAATTTACAAATGTAAAAATAAAATGATTTAAAACACAATAAACAAACAAAAAAATGAAAATAAACAGGAAAATGTAAAAATTATTCGTAAAAACCTATTGACATCATATAGGTGTTTATATATAATGAAGTCAGAAAGAAACCAGACCACTTTTTAACATGACCTATAGAAACAATAAGATCCAACGGAAAGGATGAAGGAGGTTACCGCAAATGAATGAGATTTTGAACCTTACAGTTAACGAGATGCCACAGACAGAATTCGACTGCTCCTGCGGAAGACATCACAATTTCAGCGTACACGAGATGTCCATCAGGAAGGGAGCCATCGAAGATCTCCCCAGGATGGCAGAGCCCTTTAAAGACGGCAAGATCCTTGTTGTTTTTGACAATAACACTTACAAAGTTGCCGGCAAGAAAGCTGTGGAACTTCTCAAGGAGAACGGATTTAATGTCAAGGAACTCCTTTTTGACACAGGAGATGACATTCTGATCCCGGATGAGGCCACACTCGGACGTATCGTTCAGGAGCAGGATCTGGATACATCCCTCATGGTAGCGGTGGGATCCGGCGTTATCAATGACTCCGTCAAGTTCGTTACTTCAAGAAGCAAGCTTCCCTACATCGTGGTAGCTACCGCTCCTTCCATGGACGGTTATGTGGCAGACGGAGCCCCCATTTTCTCCCAGGGCCACAAGTATTCACCGGTTGCACACCTGACCTACGGTCTGGTTGGTGATACAGATATTCTTAAGACTGCACCGGACGATCTGATCGCAGCAGGTTTCGGTGATATGGTAGGCAAGATCACTGCCATCGCAGACTGGGATCTCTCTGTGAAGGCCAACGGCGATTACCGCTGTGATACCTGTGTGGAGCTGACCAACAGGGCCATGAAGATCACATTTGATTCCTGCGACAAACTTCCGAAGCGCGATCCCGAAGCACTGGGCAACCTTCTTGAAGGACTTACCCTCACAGGTGTTGCCATGGCACTGGTCAATATCTCCAGACCGGCTTCAGGAGCAGAGCATATGCTGTCCCATTTCTGGGAGATGGACTGGGTTGAGCGCGGACTGAACCCCAACCATCACGGTATCCAGGTTGGTGTGGCTACACCGGTCATCGCCAGATTCTTTGAGGAGATGGAAGACCTCCTTCCGGAAGGCGTCAAAGAACTCTGCCCGTCCCACGAGGAGATCGAAGCACTTCTTCAGCGCGGCGGAGCACCCTACAGACCGCAGCAGATCAACATCAGCAGGGAACTGTTCCTGGAGAGTCTCCTGAAAGGCTACACCGTACGTCCCCGCTATTCCATTATGCAGTTCGCAAAGGACAAAGGCAGACTGGAAGCCATCGCACACAAGATTACTGCAGACATCTATGACTGATCAATATGAGCGATCAATAAAGTCTTATAGATAAATATTTATTCGTAACTGTTGACCGGTAAAGGGTTAAAGGAGCAATTATGTTAAAGAAAGAGGAAGCATTAAACGGAGTAAAGCTTTTTGTTTTGGATATGGACGGAACTGTTTATCTCAGCGATACTTTGATCGAGGGATCCCTTGATTTCATCAGGGAAGTGGATGAAGATCCGGAGAGGGATTACATCTTCTTCACCAACAATGCGTCCAAGGTTCCGGGAGTATATGTGGAGAAACTCCACAAGCTGGGACTTGATGTGGATGAGAGCAAGGTGGTCACTGCCGGTGACGTCTGTGCGGAATTCCTGAAGGTAAACTATCCGAATGCCAGGATCTACTTAAACGGAACCCCTCTTCTGGAGGAGAACTGGAAAGGAAAAGGCCTGAACCTTGTGGAGGAAGACCCTGACGTCTGCGTACAGAGCTTTGATACAACCCTGACCTACCATAAACTGGACCGTATCTGCCATTATATCCGCAATGGAGTTCCCTTCATTGCCACCCATATGGATACAAACTGCCCCACGGATTATGGCTTCATGCCTGACTGCGGAGCAATGTGCAGCCTGATCACCGATTCCACGGGCGTGAAACCGAGATTTCTGGGCAAACCCTGGAAAGAGACCGTGGAGATGATCACCGAGATCACCGGATATAAACCGGAAGAGATGGCTTTTGTCGGCGACCGTCTTTACACTGATGTAAGGACAGGAGTGGACAACGGCTGCAAAGGCTTCCTGGTCCTTACCGGTGAGGCGGACATGCAGACCGTGGCAGAGTCGGATGTAGTGCCGACCTGCATCTATGATTCTCTCGACGAGATGAGAAAATATCTGTAGATCTGAGGATCTCAGTATTACAGCACAACAACAGACAGATATACAAAAGCTATTTCAAGAAAGGAGCAAAATATGAAGATCGTTTTCGGATGTGATCCCAATGCAACAGATTTTAAGCTTCATCTGATGGAGTACGTTAAAGGACTTGGCCACGAAGTGGCAGATTTCGGCAGTGATGATCCTATCTATGCCAACGTTGCCATCCGCTGTGCACAGGCAGTTGCAGCAGGCGAATATGACAGAGCCATCGTTGTATGCGGTACCGGTATCGGCGTATCCATCGCAGCCAACAAGGTTAAAGGTGCTTATGCCGCATGTATCCATGATGTATACCAGGCACAGAGAGCCGCTTTATCCAACAACGCAAACGTGATCACCATGGGTTCCCAGGTGATCGGAGAAAAGCTGGCTGAATGCATGGTGAAGGAATACCTTTCCTGCACATATGATCCCAACAGCAGATCCAAGGACAAAGTACAGAGAATCGTTGATTTTGAGAATGAGTGATTTGATTTCCCGCCCGTTCTCAGCACATATAATGTATCAGGAGGTATAGCTTATGAGATTTTTCATTGATACGGCTAATGTAGATGACATCAGGAAAGCCAATGACATGGGTGTGATCTGCGGAGTTACCACCAATCCTTCCCTTATTGCCAAGGAAGGAAGGGATTTCAACGAAGTGATCAAAGAGATCGCTTCCATCGTGGACGGACCGATCAGCGGTGAAGTGAAAGCAACCACCACCGATGCCGCAGGCATGATCGAGGAGGGCAGAGCCATCGCCGCCATCCATCCCAACATGGTGGTTAAGATCCCTATGACGGTGGAAGGCCTCAAAGCAACGAAAGTCCTGTCAGAAGAAGGGATCAAAACAAATGTGACCCTGATCTTTAACGCCAACCAGGCACTTCTCGCGGCAAGAGCCGGCGCAACCTATGTATCCCCCTTCCTGGGACGTCTTGATGACATCAATGTCCGGGGTGTGGATCTCATCCGTGAGATCGCGGATATCTTTGACATCGCCGGACTGGACACACAGATCATCGCGGCCAGCGTCCGCAATCCGATCCATGTGACAGACTGTGCCCTGGCAGGTGCAGATATCGCTACCGTACCCTACAAGGTGATCGAGCAGATGACAAAACATCCTCTGACCGATGCGGGCATTGAGAAATTCAAGGCAGATTATATCGCTGTATTTGGTGAGTGACAGGAGGAATCATGAATAAGTTAGAACTTCAGAAGACTGCACTTGAAGTCAGAAAAGGGATCATCGACGGTGTGCATGCCGCAAAAGCCGGACATCCGGGCGGATCCTTATCTGCAGCAGACGTATTTACCTATCTTTACTTTGAAGAGATGAACATCGACCCTGAAAAACCGGATGATCCGGACAGAGACCGTTTCGTATTATCCAAGGGACATACAGCTCCCGGTCTCTACTCGGTTCTGGCCCATAGGGGTTATTTCCCGGTGGAAGATCTTCTGACCCTCCGCCATATCGGTTCCCATCTGCAGGGACATCCATGTATGCAGCATACACCCGGGATCGACATGTCCAGCGGTTCACTGGGCCAGGGAATCTCCGTAGCTGTGGGTATGGCTCTGGGCGCAAAACACCAGAAGAAGGATTTCAGGGTTTACACACTTCTTGGAGACGGTGAGATCCAGGAAGGTCAGGTCTGGGAAGCTGCCATGTTTGCCGGCGCAAAAAAACTGGATAACCTGGTGGTGATCGTGGACAACAACGGACTCCAGATCGACGGTAATATCGCTGATGTCAACAGTCCCTATCCTATCGACAAGAAGTTTGAAGCCTTCAATTTCCATGTGATCAACGTGGCGGACGGCAACGACTTCGATCAGCTTGACGCTGCCTTTAAGGAAGCAAAGACTGCCGACAAGCCCGTAGCCATCATTATGAAGACGGTGAAGGGCAAAGGGGTATCCTTCATGGAGAACCAGGCAGGATGGCACGGTAAGGCTCCCAATGATGAGGAGTATGCCATCGCGAAGGAAGATCTTAGAAGATGGGAGGAAGCATTATGTCAGAAGTAAAGAAAATCGCGACGAGAGAAAGCTACGGCAACGCTCTGGTGGAGCTTGGAAAAGCCCATGATAACCTTGTAGTGCTCGATGCCGATCTGGCAGGTGCGACCAAAACCGGAACTTTTAAGAAGGCATTCCCGGACAGATTCTATGACTGTGGTATCGCAGAGTGCAACCTCATGGGTATCGCAGGCGGACTGTCCACCACCGGACTGGTTCCTTTTGCCAGTACATTTGCCATGTTCGCTGCAGGACGTGCATTTGAGCAGGTCAGAAACACCATCGGATATCCTCATCTGAACGTTAAGATCGGAGCTACCCATGCCGGAATATCCGTCGGGGAAGACGGTGCGACCCACCAGTGCAACGAAGATATCGCCCTGATGAGGACCATTCCGGGCATGACCATCATCAATCCTTCCGATGATGTGGAGGCCAGAGCGGCAGTGAAGGCTGCCTATGAGATGGAAGGTCCGGTCTATCTGAGATTCGGCCGTCTGGCTGTTCCGGTGATCAACGACAACGAGGATTACACTTTCGAGATCGGAAAGGGCGTCACCTTAAAAGAAGGTAAAGATGTGACTATCATCGCTACCGGTCTTTGCGTGAACTCTGCTCTGGAGGCTGCCGCTCTCCTTGAGGAAGACGGGATCTCCGCCAAAGTCATCAACATCCATACCATCAAACCGATCGATAAGGATCTCATCGTTGCAGCTGCCAGAGAAACCGGCAAAGTGGTGACGGTTGAGGAACATTCCGTCATCGGCGGACTGGGCGGTGCTGTCTGTGAAGTTCTCTCGGAGAACGCACCTGTTCCCGTAAAGCGGATCGGTATGAATGATGTGTTCGGCGAGTCAGGTCCGGCAGTGAAGCTTCTTGAGAAGTACGGTCTGGACGGCAAAGGGGTCTATGCATCCGTAAAAGAATTTTTGGGTTAATTACAGTGCGGAAATGTTCCGGACTGGCAAATAAAACATGTGCGTGTGCACAGGGGCAGGATGAACTGCCCCGGACAAGCAGGAGAAGAGGAGATCTCCTGTGACACAAAGAAAGGAGAAGACATATGAAGTATTTAATGGGTATTGACTGTGGAACCGGCAGTGTTCGTGTAGCCATCTTCGATTTAAGAGGACAGAACAGAGCCTATGATATCGCTGAGTATCCCACCACTTATCCTCAGAACGGATGGGCTGAGCAGGATGACAAAGACTGGTATGCAGCTCTTAAGAAAGCCATCCCCGGCGCAATCAAGAAATCCGGCGTTGACCCGGAGGATATCGTAGCCGTAACCTGCGATGCCACCACCAGTACCATCGTCTTCCTGGATGAGAACAACGAGTCCGTACGTAAACCCATGTTATGGCCCGATGTACGTGCAGCAGCAGAGGCAGCCGAGATTGACAAGATCCGCGATGCATATCCGGCAACCAGGTTCTATAAACCCAGCTTCCGTGCAGACACCATGATCCCGAAATTAATGTGGACCAAGAAGAACCAGCCTGAAGTATGGGATAAGGCAAAGACCATCTTCGATTTTGAGGACTGGCTCAACCTTCAGCTCACCGGCAAACTTACCGTTTGTAAATCCATCGCAGCTTTCCGCTGGAACTATGATGACAGGAACGGCGGATATCCGAAGGACCTTCTCGAAGCAGTAGGCATCGGTGATTTCCTTGACAAGGTTCCGGAAGAGATCCTTCCGGTAGGCGCAGTGATCGGTCCGGTCAGCCCCGAGGCTGCAAAAGAGTTCGGTCTGTCCGAGAAAACCATCGTTGTAGAGGGAACAGCAGACTGTAACGCATGTATGTTCGGTGTAGGCGGTGTTAAGCCTAACGGAATGACCCTGATCGGCGGAACATCCAGCTGTCTGTTAGGTCTGTCCGAGACAGATTTCCATGAGGACGGCGTAAACGGTACATATCCTAACTGTATGTATGAAGGAACCAGCCTCCTTGAGGGTGGCCAGACATCTTCCGGCGCTATCCTTACCTGGTTCAGGAACAACCTTCTCCCGGGTTCCTGGCTGCAGGAAGCAACCGAGCGTGAGATGAACATCTATGATCTGATCACAGAGAAAGCAGCAGCTGTTCCGATCGGATGCGAAGGTGTTGTCATGAACTCTGACTTCCAGGGTAACCGTGCGCCTTACGCAGATTCCAAAGCACGTGGAATCTTCTGGGGATTATCCATCGGTACAACAACAGCCCATATCGCCAGAGCGGTTTATGAGGGTGTTGCCTACGGCGCAAATCATTGTATCGTCAGCATGAAGGAAGCCGGATACGATGTAAAAGAGATCTACGCAGCAGGCGGAATCTGTACTTCCGACTTCTGGATGCAGATGCACTGCGATATCATCGGTGTTCCGATGTACACCACAGTTGAGAACCAGAGTGCAGGATGTCTTGGTGATGCCATCATCGCCAGCGTCGGTGCAGGCCTTTTCAAAGATTTCGAAGAAGCAGCCGAGACCCTGGTCCGCGTGGACAAGACATTTACTCCGAACATGGAGAACCACGAGAAATACAAATTCTATATGGATCTGTACATGAAGACATGGCCGCAGATGAGAGAGATCGTTCACAGCGCAGTTGAGCATAACAGCTGATCCGTTAACGGAATCCGATCTGAACAGGCTGTGCCGTCTGTTGAATGATTCAGCCCGGCAGATTTTTCTCTGCCGGGCTTTTTTCAAAGAGGAAAAAAATCGGAACGGGCGATCCGACAGATGTTGACACCGCATACTCTTTTCTATATAATCCAATCTGAGTCTATTTTTTTGGTGCCTGAAATGTCCCTACAGGAGCAGGAACCTGACCGCCGGTACGGCAAGCCCTCCGGGCAAGAGGTGAAGGAATGAAAAAAGTGGTGAATGACCTGCGTCTCATGATCAAAGCATGTGATATGTACTACAATGAAAATCTGTCCCAGCAGGAGATCGCCTCTGCGCTTAATCTCTCAAGACCGACTCTTTCCAGGCTTCTGACAGGTGCCAGGGAACAGAAGCTCATCAGGATTGAAGTGACAGATACAGAGTTTGTGAAATACTGGGAACTCAGTGAGAAGCTGAAGAAAAAGTATAAACTGAAAGACGTGCTCATCGCGGATTCCGGAGACACGGATCAGAGCACAAAGAGAAATATCGGAATCATTGCCGCTGCATATCTTGGGCATCTCATCCGGGATGAGGATGTGGTGGGCATCTCCATGGGCAGCACACTCCATCAGGTGGTGATGGAGATGAAGGAATGTACGGATAAAAAGATCACGGTGATCCCTCTCTGCGGAGGAGTAGGTCAGGCGAATATAAAGATCCATGCCAATTCACTGGCGGAGCACCTGGCCCATCTTTATCACAGTGAATTCCATCCCATTTTTGTGCCGGCCAGGGTGTACAGTCAGGTGGTAAAAAATGAGCTGATGAAAGATATGTCCGTGTCCTCCATGATGACTTACGTAAATGAGATGAGCATTGCCATCCTGGGCATAGGCTACCCCAACGAGTATTCCTCCATCAAGGCTACCGGATATTTCGCGGAAAACGAGATGGAGAAACTGATCGAAAAAGGAGTGGCCGGCGAGATCAATATGCAGTTCTACGGGGAAAACGGCAGTACAGCTCCTTTTAAGGAAGACAACTATGTGATCGGTGTGGATGTGCAGAAGCTGAAGAAGATTCCCATGACCATCGGTATCGCCGGTGGCAGTGATAAATCGAGAGCCATCCTGGGAGCCATCCGGGGAAAGTATATCAATACCCTGATCACCGATTATGAATGTGCCCTTTCCCTTCTTGAGGAATAAGAGAATTCCTGAAGGAATAAAAAAAGATTAAAAAAAGATAAAGGCCGAACGCGCTGTTTAAGCTGCGTTCGGCCTTGTTTTATGCAGACATTGCACTTTCCGGGTCCCCGCCCGGCGACAAAGGATCCTAATGCAGAAGGATATTGCCGTTGATGGTGGTAAGCCTGATGTTCTGGAAAGGCTTTTTCCCTCTGAGTCCCACCACGTTCTTTACATTTCCCGGCTTCATCCGGATGGAGATCTCCGGGATCCCGGAGGTGATCTCACCGGTCTTGGAGATGCCGTCCACATTTATATTACACGATTCCGAGAAGTTCAGATCCATATTTCCTCCCAGACTGTTGCATTCCACCACGTTGTCCAGGGAAGCAAAAGCAGCTTTGATCTGCCCTGTGGAGGTGGTAAGACGTGCGCCTCCGTCGATGGAAGTCACGGAGATATCACCCGAGGTAGTGTGGATATCCACGAAGCCCTTCGCTCTCTCCAGAGTGACGGAATTGCTGGAGGATGCCAGCCGGATCCGGGGGGAGATGATCTCTTTCAGAGTGATGGTCCCTTCGCTGGTCTCCGCGGCAAAACGGTCGGTCTCTATGGTATCCGTGCAGGTGATGTATCCGTACTGGGTGTACAGCTGAAGCTCTCCGTGCCAGCTCCTGGGGATAGAGATCTCGATATAGCTGTCATGGTTGACTTCCTCACGGCGACCGTAGCGGATGGTGGTCTTAAAACGGTTGGAAGTCACCTTGCCCAGGTATTCATAAGCAGTGTATCCGATGTATTCCTTCAGGGTGAATTCCGGTTCATCCGTGAAAGAAAGAAGGATGTTTTCCGCATGGTATCCGATCTGAAGGGACTTTACGGAAGAGATATCCAGAGTGATAATATTGTCCGGTGAAGTTCCTGTCCGGTTTGTTTCCTGATCTTTCATATATTTTTTCTCCTATTTCTTCTCCAATCCATGGATTATTGCATTTGTTTTTCCTTCATATAAGCCATGATCCGTTCTGTGGCATGTCCGTCACAGCTCTCCATGAATTTCTTCTTGAAGGCTTTGACCAGGGCAGGATCGAAATGGTCGTCACTTGCCCTGATGGCTTCCATCAGTTCTTCCTGAGTTTTGACGATGGGTCCCGGAGTGAATTCGGAATAATCATAATAGAATCCTCTCCAGTCACAGTAATCATCATAATCATAGGCATAGAAGATCATGGGTTTCTCAAACAGGGAGTACTCAAATACCAGAGATGAGTAATCGGAGATACAGATATCCGCAGAGCACAGAAGATCTTCGATGGTCAGGCCGGTCCCTTCCACATCCATGGCAAAGTCCGATGCCTCATCCGGAATGACGGGATGCTCCTTGACAAAGGGATGAAGCTTGCAGACCAGAACATGGTCCTCGCCGAAGTTTTCCTTCATCTGTACAAAATCGATCTCATCCGGGCTTGTGGCAGTGGATACCCTCCCGCGGAATGTGGGGGCATAGAGGATGACCTTCTTACCCCTCGCCTGGGGCATAACATCATACAGCTTCTCTTTGCGGCTTTCCACGAAAGACTGATCATAGAAACAGTCGGTCCGGCTGATCCCCAATGCCTTGACGATCCCTTCCGGAAGATTCATCGCCTCTTCATAAGCCCAGACGACTTCCGGACTGCTGACCGTGACCAGATCAAGATTGGCATAATTGGGATACTTATCCAGTTCCTTTGCTGAAGAACCAAAGATCTTTGTGGCCGTGCTTCTTCCGAATTTCTTGAAGGCACCGCAGGCATGCCAGAGGTTGATGACGGTGGTTTCTTCCCGAAGAGGAATGCAGGACAGGATGATACTGGCATCATCCACGAAGACGAAACGGGCACTTGCGATCTCCTGCAGGGCCTCCTTCACCAGCTCTGTATATTCCTTGCCCCGGGCGAAATTAAACCGGACATAAGCCGTGGACAGAGTGTATTCCCCCGTCTCCTCAAGCTTCTGGTAGAGACGCTGAAAAGAGTGGGACAGTTCTTCGAACCTCATCTCGAGAAAGAGAACCTTGTTGTCGATCACGGGTTTTTTACAGTATTTCTTATATAATCCCGGAAAATAGATCTTATAACGGTAATGTTTGTAGACCTTTTTCAGTTTTCTTTTGATTTTTCCTTTAAGACTCATTTATCCTGCTCCCTGTTCCATAAATTTTTCGATTTATTATAGCATTAATTATATAGTGAAACAAGGAGACAGAGGATTTTTCTGAATTTGTTTCAAAGGATATTGAATTTTTGTTACAATGATATTAGAATATTATAACAGGGAAGTTGGTCCCTGAAGAGGCAGAAAAGAGTCTTTATAAAGAGAGGAAAGACATATGGTATTAGGAATTTGTATCGCGGCCGTCGTCCTGATCCTGGCCGTAATACTGTTCTCCGTTTACAGAAAAAAACAGGAGGAGAAAAGGCTGGAGGAAGAGCGCCTGAAAAAGATCGCCGAGGAGGAAGAGAGACAGCGCCAGATCCGGCTGAAAGAGGAAGAGAAGAGAGCGGCCAGGAAGGCTGAGACAGAAGCAGGAAAAGAATTATACCGGTATCTTAACCAATCCATAAAAACCATGTTTTACCACTATCGCAATGAGAAGTGGGAAGAACTTAAGGATCTGGGAAAGCTGGAACTGACGGACAGGGATGCGGCCGTGAGATGTGTGGATAAACTGCCCTCATCGGGAGGAAGACTGCTGCGCAGGTTTTTGTCCTGCCTGGAGGGGGGAAAGGAACTGGAGACTGACGGTAAGGTGACGGATCCGGATCGTCTGAAGGGTTTCTTCGAGCAGACCATGATGCCCTTCTTCCCGGTTTATTATCCGGAGTTTTCTTCCGGGCCCCGTTACATTTCCTTCCTGAACCAGAAGATATTGAAACTGTTTACCCAGCTTTCCGGAAAAAAATTCCGTCTGGGTTATAAAAACAGATACCCCAACGGGCAGATCGCCTTTGAATGGGCGGATGATGTCTACCGGGTTTTCCGTCCGGACGGATACCGGCTGTGCGAGGCATCTTTTGCGGAGGGAAAGGTGAAGGACGGTTTCGCTGTGATCAGGGAATATGAGGATGACAACTGGATCATTTACCGAAGCGGTCAGTGGAAGGACGGTCTTCTTATCAAAGAGGATATGCAGTACAGATATAAGATTCCCGTGGAGAACCGGTCCATAAACGGTGATGAGTAGATAGATAAGTAAATATAGGATAAATAAACCTACATTATAAATATCAGGAGGAAGAAAAATGTTTAAAAAAATGGCAGATGGCCTGAAAGGTTCCGGCCGGACACTCGTTTACACAGAAGGCACGGATCCCCGTATCCTGGAATCCGCAGCGAAGCTTACCGCCGAGGGCGTGATGAATATCATCCTGCTGGGCAATGTTGAGGAAGTGAAGGCTGCAGCAGCAGACAACGGCTTTGATATCTCCGGCTGTGAGATCATCGATCCGGCTGACTATGTCCAGATCGATGACATGGTAGAGCAGATGGTTGCCCTCCGCAAGGGAAAAATGACGGAAGAACAGGTGAGAAGCGCACTTTCAAAGAGCAATTACTTCGGAACCATGCTGGTGAAGATCGGTAAGGCTGACTGCCTTCTGGGCGGAGCCACCTACTCCACCGCTGATACCGTACGTCCGGCTCTTCAGCTGATCAAGACGAAACCCGGAAACAGTCTGGTAAGCTCCTGCTTTATCCTGGTCAAAGGGGATGAGAAGATGGCATTTGCCGACTGCGCCATCAATATTGATCCCACGGAAGATGATCTGGTGGAGATCGCTGCCGAGACAGCCAAGACAGCAGAGATCTTCGGTATTGACCCGAGGATTGCCATGCTGTGCTATTCCACCCTGGGTTCCGGAAAGGGTGAGGATGTCACAAAGATGACCAATGCCACAGAGAAGATCAAAGAGCAGCATCCCGAGCTTAAGGTGGAAGGAGAGCTGCAGTTTGACGCTGCGGTATCCCCGGTCGTTGCCAAGGTGAAATGCCCGGATTCCGAGGTGGCAGGCCAGGCAAACACCTTTATCTTCCCCGACATCACCTCCGGCAATATCGGCTATAAGATCGCTGCCCGCCTGGGCGGATATGAAGCCATCGGCCCGATCCTTCAGGGTCTGAATGCACCGATCAATGACCTGAGCCGCGGATGCAACGCGGAGGAAGTCTATAAGATGTCCATCGTCACCGCAGCTTTAAGCTGAATCTCCCGCTTTCTTCTGCAGCATGCAGAGGTAGGAGAGTCTTGTTGATTCACTGAGCGACAGATCGAGATCATCCAGTATGGTCTCGATCTTTTTTAATGCGGTTTCCCTGTCCGATTCATCCTCCACCAGGATCTCGAATTCGATGAAGGACCCCAGTCCCTCCACCTGGTCAACACAGGCAGTAACAGAATCCCTGCGGTAGTACTGACGGAGTTTGTTCACCGGGAATAAAGGATGGTAGCCCAGAGCTTCCAGGATAAGGCGGCAGTTCTCCGGGGAGGAGACGTGGGTCTCCAGTTCCTTCCTGGTCATGGATACGGAATCGATCTTCGGCCCCTTGTATGTCAGCTCGGCCCGGGAGGACAGGGCAGTCAGATTGTCGCTGATCCGGATCCTGAGGGCTTCGTCGTTCTTCATAAAATCGTGGAAAGAGCTGGTGTAATAGACATCGGACTCCCGGATCAGATCGCCGGGGACAAATCCCAGGGCCATCAGATCCTGCTCTGTCTTTGATCTGCGATATAAGGGCAGTTTCACTTCAACTTCTATCATAGGGTCATCCTCCTTGAAGCTATTCTTTCAGAAACAGTTTATCACAGATTGGGAGAAAAGATGAATCTTTTGCCGTGAATTCCGATAATCTGCTGATAAACATGAAAAAGTCAATCGCAGTTTCTTACAATTTGTCCGATTGCGTTTCATTTTGGAGTATTGTATACTTTTAGAGTATTCTATTCATTCAGAGTATTCCTGAGTCCTGTATCATAAAGGAGGCCATATACATGGAAATGATTTCAATTGAAAAAGAATTAAGAGACAACACTTATCCCGGAAGAGGAATCATTATCGGCAAATCCGCTGACGGTACAAAAGCTGTCACAGCCTATTTTATCATGGGAAGAAGCAGCAACAGCAGAAACCGCATCTTTGTGGAGGATGGGGAAGGCATCCGGACCCAGGCATTTGATCCTTCCAAGATGGAAGACCCCAGTCTGATCATCTACGCGCCGGTGCGTGTCCTGGGCAACAAGACCATCGTTACCAACGGCGACCAGACAGACACGATCTATGAAGGTATGGACAAACAGCTTACCTTTGAACAGACCCTGCGGACCAGAGAGTTTGAGCCCGACGGCCCGAACTACACCCCCAGGATCTCCGGGATCATGCACGTGGAAGGCGGAACCTTCAATTATGCCCTGTCCATCCTGAAGAGTGACCAGGGGGATCCCGCTTCCTGCAACCGGTACACCTTTGCCTATGAGAACCCCAAGGCAGGCCAGGGACGTTTCATCTCCACCTATCTGCATGACGGAAATCCTCTGCCGAGCTTTGAAGGAGAACCGAAGCTCATCGCCGTACCGGATGATATCGACAACTTTGCTTCCCTGCTCTGGGACAGCCTTAATGAGGACAATAAAGTATCCCTGTTTGTACGCTATATCGATATCGCAACCGGCGAATACACAAGCAGGATCATCAACAAAAACCAATAGAGATTACCAGGAGGAAAAAAATGAAGGAATTAGCGTTAAAATACGGTTGTAATCCAAACCAGAAACCATCCCGCATCTTCATGGAAGAGGGAGAACTGCCCATCGAAGTACTGAACGGAAGACCGGGTTATATCAACTTTATGGACGCCTTTAACGGCTGGCAGCTGGTCAGTGAGCTGAAACGTGCCACAGGACTTCCCGCTGCCACATCTTTCAAGCATGTATCCCCGGCAGGCGCAGCAGTAGGTCTGCCTCTTTCCGATACCCTGGCCAAGATCTACTGGGTGGATGACCTGGGTGAACTGTCTCCCCTGGCTTGTGCTTACGCCCGGGCAAGAGGAGCGGACAGGATGTCATCCTACGGTGACTTCATCGCCCTGTCTGATATCTGTGATGTCCCCACGGCGAAAATGATCCATCGCGAGGTTTCCGACGGTGTGATCGCTCCCGGATACGAGCCGGAAGCCCTGGAGATCCTGAAGAGCAAAAAGAAGGGCAACTACAATGTGATCAAGATCGATCCCTCCTATGTTCCCGAAGCCCTGGAGCGCAAACAGGTTTACGGCATCACTTTTGAACAGGGAAGAAATGAGCTGAACATCAACGATGAGTTCTTCTCCAATATCGTAACAGACAACAAAGATCTTCCGGAATCCGCCAGGATCGATCTTGCCATCGCCATGATCACCCTCAAATATACCCAGTCCAACTCCGTATGTTACGTAAAAGGCGGCCAGGCCATCGGAATCGGCGCAGGACAGCAGTCCCGCATCCACTGTACCAGACTTGCCGGCCAGAAGGCAGACAACTGGTGGCTCCGTCAGTCTCCCCAGGTGATGAACCTGCCCTTTAAGGAAGAGATCCGCAGGGCCGAGAGAGACAATGCCATCGATGTATACATGGGAGATGAGTACGAAGACGTTCTGGCTGACGGCAGATGGGAAGCCATCTTTACCGAGAAGCCGGCGGTATTTACCAGGGAAGAGAAGAAAGCCTGGATTGCTGGAATGGAAGATGTTGCCCTCGGTTCCGACGCATTCTTCCCCTTCGGGGACAAGGTGGAAAGAGCTCATAAGAGCGGTGTGAAATATATCGCACAGCCGGGCGGATCCATCCGTGATGACAACGTTATCGAAACCTGCAACAAATACGGAATCGTAATGGCCTTTACCGGTCTGAGATTATTCCATCATTAAGAGCATATATAAAGAAGGCCGTCGCACTCAGTGATATGCTACAGTGCGGCGGCTTTTTAAATTGCATGGATTTATTTTATGTTTTTATAGAAGAAAATATTTTCTCTACATGGGATAGGCCGTTTTAGGGCGGCCCGGGGAAACCGGTCAGAGAGATTCCAGCCGGGTGAAGAAATCCGGGTCGGAGACAGCCACACAGTCGCTGTCCGGGATGAGGGTAGTCCCGCTGGCATTGATGCCTGCCACGGCAAATGTCATGGCGATCCGGTGGTCACCCCCGCAGGATATGGAGGCACCCCGGAGAGCCTTTCCGCCCCTGATGACAAATCCGTCCTCTCTGGCGGTGATGTCTGCCCCCATCTTCTTCAGGTTTTCGGTTACAAGGGCAATCCGGTCCGATTCTTTTACCCTGAGCTCCCCGGCATCTTTGATGACGGTCTCTCCCTGTGCGTGACAGGCAAGAAGAGCCAGAAGAGGAAGCTCATCGATCAGGGAGGGGATCATCTCCCCTCCGATGGTGATGCCCTGAAGATCCGATGTCCGGACCCTGATATCTGCTACGGGTTCCCCGCAGACTTCCCGGATATTCCCGACACCCAGATCCGCTCCCATGAGCCGGCAGGCCTGAAGGAAACCGGCCCTGGTCTCATTGATGCCCACATCCTTCAGAAGGAGGGAGGAGTCCGGAACGATCAGTCCTGCGGCAAGGAAATAGGCAGCGGCGGAGATATCTCCCGGAACGGTGTATTCCACCGCCCTCAGTCTCTCCGGCGGCACCACCGTACAGGTTTTTCCTTCCCTGAGGAGTCTGACTCCGTAAAGTGGAAGCATCCTCTCGGTATGATCCCTGGATATCCCGGGCTCGGAAACCGAAGTGATCCCGTCGCCGAAGAGGCCTGCCAGCAGGATACAGGATTTGACCTGGCCGGAAGCGA
This sequence comes from uncultured Eubacterium sp., assembly GCA_904502145.1. Classification (GTDB taxonomy): domain Bacteria; phylum Bacillota; class Clostridia; order Lachnospirales; family Lachnospiraceae; genus Anaerobutyricum. Next base: position 1,521 of record CAJGDH010000010.1, on the reverse strand, counting down.
CGGGGGAATCATAGTGGATCCCCTTCAGCCTTCCCCCCGAGATCCGAAGCGGGGCACAGCCGTTACCCCCCATGCTCCCGATCCCGGCCCCCATCCGGGTCAGAGGTTTTATGATCCGTTCCATGGGCCGCGAATTCAGGGAAGGGTCCCCGCCGATCACCGAGACGAAGTCCTGACCGGCCAGTATTCCCGACAGCAGCCTCAGTGTTGTGCCGCTGTTGCCGGCGTCCAGGGGGCCTTCCGGTGCTCTTAGTCCATGCAGCCCTCTGCCGTGGACCAGGATCCTGTCTTCCTTTTTATCGATCCGGATCCCCAGACTGCGCAGGCAGTCCATGGTGGACCGGCAGTCCCTGCCGTCCCCCATGCCGTATATGGAGGATACCCCCTCCGCCAGGGCACTCAGCATCAGTGCCCGGTGGCTTATGGATTTATCTCCCGGGATCGTCAGTGCCCCGGTCAGACCTGTTTTTTTCGTCAGTCGTTTCATAACCTGTACTTTCCGCTTTCTGTCTTCCTTCTCCCCGGAATGCCTGTCCGGGGGATCTCCGGTTTACTCCGGATAAAATGGTTCATCTGTATTGTAAAGGGATTGGCCGGTCTTTACAAGAAGGAAATGTCAGTGTTCCGTAATCATGTCAAATGGTTACAAATTAATCCTTGTAATATGATTCATTTTTTAGTAGAATAGATTCGTGGAGTCTGTTGCGGGTACCGTATGTAAATCAAGCTTTCTTTTGTCTGCCGCGGCTTCTCCACGCAGGTTATAAAGACGATATAGGAGGAACCAGTATAATGAATGTTTACACAACCGATAACATTAGAAACGTTGTTTTTCTCGGACATAATGGATGTGGAAAAACTTCTCTGATCGAGTCCATGGCTTTTGCAACAGGTATCATCAAGAGGATCAGGACTGTTGCTGAAGGCGGAACGGTCAGCGATTATGATAAAGAAGAGATCAAAAGAAAGTTTTCTATCCAGGCTTCCGTGATTCCGGTGGAAGTTGAGGGAACAAAAGTCAATATCATCGATACTCCCGGACTCTTTGACTTCTCCGGTGAAGTATATGAGGCTCTTTCCGTTGCTGACGCAGCTGTCATCGTGATCAACGGCAAATCCGGCGTGGAAGTCGGAACCAGGAAGAGTTTTGATTTCTGCCAGAAGAAGGGGATCCCTGTTATCGTATATATCTCCAACGTGGAAGACGAGCATGTGGACGTCAACACGATCATGGACGAGCTTCGCGATTCCTACGGCAACAAGATCGTTGCTTTCCAGATGCCTGTCAAAGAAGGCCATGATTTCAAAGGATTCATCAATGCGGCCGATATGACCATCGCCAATCTCCAGGCTGACGGAAGCTTCAAGGTGGAAGCAGCGGAAGAGGGCGACAACGACGAGCTGGATGATTACCATATGCAGCTGATGGAAGGCATTGCCGAGACAAGTGAAGAACTCATGGAGAAGTTCTTTGCCGAGGAGCCTTTCACTCCCGAAGAGATCAAGGAAGCCATCGTTACT
>CAJGDH010000009.1 GCA_904502145.1 uncultured Eubacterium sp. | reverse complement strand
TCCAGAAGTTCGTAAGTCTTACCGTTCATGGTAATGGTACCGTCTTCATAATTGATCTTGTCAAGAAGGTTCCTCTTCTCCATCTTGAATTCCGGATGCTTCCTGATCACCTGGCCTTCCAGCTTGAACTGGAGGATGGCGATAGCCTTATGCATCTTGGTGTTCAGCGCGATCTCATTGGCCGGGATCTCCACTTCGGTCTTGCCGCGGAAGATGTCACAGGGATCATCCCCGTAGGTATCCAGGGCAAAGGTTGCCAGGGGAAGCAGGTTGATGCCGTATCCGTCCTCAAGTACGTCCATGTTGTTGTAGCGGGCGCAGAGGCGGATGACATTTGCGATGCAGACCCAGGAACCGGAGGCAGCTCCCATCCATACGATATCGTGATTTCCCCACTGGAAATCCACGTCCACGTTGTCCTTGATCAGGTGGTCCATGATGATATGGGGACCCGGACCTCTGTCAAAGATGTCCCCGATGATGTGGAGTCTGGTGACGACCAGCTTCTGGATGGCCGTGGAGATGGCCACGATAAACTCCTTGGCACGGTTGATCCTGATGATGGTATCAAAGATCTCATTATAGTATTCTTCCTTCTGCACGACCCGGTTATTCTCACTGAGGAGTTCCTCAAGGATATAGGCGTAGTCGGCAGGAAGGTTTTTACGTAATCTGGATCTGGTGTATTTGGCGGAACTCTCCTTACATACCGCAACCAGGCGGTGAAGGGAAACCTTGTACCAGTCCAGAAGATCCTCTTTGGATAGGCGGAGTTTCATCTGCTCCACCTTCTGTTCCGGATAATAGATCAGGGCTGCCAGGCTCTTTTTATCCTTCTGGGACAGGGTGCTGCCGAACACATCCTCGATCTTGTTGCGGATGGCTCCGGAGCCGTTTCTCAGAATATGAAGAAACTGTTCGGATTCGCCGTGGATATCCGATACAAAATGTTCTGTCTCCTTCGGGAGATTCAGTCTGGCCTGCAGGTTGATCATCTCCGTGGACGCCTTGGCGATGGTGGGAAACTGAACCGACAGGCTCTTTAAATATTTCAGATATAATTCGTCCATTGTAAACCCCCATGATTCTTATGTTCACGAATTGTTTCAAAACTTCAGCTGATTATATTCTTACACAAGAAAAAGCGAAAAACAATACGGAAAAATGTATGCTAAACCCACATATTTATCGTTTTCCCTTCTCATTGAGCCTGTTTCTCTTCCTCCTTCTGCTTCAGCTGGAGGTACTGTCTCATCTCGATGACGGGCAGGCCGTTATTGCGGATATAGTCCTCGGTGATGATCACCCGCCCGATGTTGTCATCTTTGGGGATCTCGAACATGATATCCAGCATGAACTGTTCGATGATGGCCCTCAGGGCTCTTGCCCCGGTATCCTTCTCCATGGCCTTCTCGGCGATGGCATAGAGGGCTCCGTCTTCGAACTGAAGATCCACCTCGTCCAGGGCCAGCAGTTTCTGGTACTGTTTGAGGATCGCGTTTTTGGGTTCTTTCAGGATGTCCACCAGCATCTCTTTGGACAGGGGACTCAGGGTGAAGAGGATGGGAAGCCTTCCCAGGAATTCCGGGATCATCCCGAATTTCCTCAGGTCTTCGATAGTGACATATTTGAAAATGTCCTCCTCATTGTCATATTTGTCCTTAAGCTCCGCCCGGAAACCGATGGAAGTCTGTTTTTTCAGTCTCTCCTTGATGACCTTGTCCAGCTCAGGAAAGGCACCGCCGCAGATAAAAAGGATGTTTCTGGTATCCATCATGGTGGTGGGGACCATGGCATTCTTGGAACTTGCGCCCACCGGCACCTCCACCTCACTGCCTTCCAGCAGCTTAAGCAAAGCCTGCTGAACGGACTCACCGCTGACATCACGGCTGGTGGTGTTCTTCTTCTTGGCGATCTTGTCGATCTCATCGATAAAGATGATCCCTCTTTCCGCCTTATCCACGTCATTGTCCGCATTGGCCAGAAGCTTGGAGAGAACACTCTCCACATCGTCGCCGATGTAGCCGGCCTCCGTCAGGGAAGTGGCGTCACAGATGGCGAGGGGAACATTCAGGAGTCTGGCCAGTGTTTTGACCAGATGGGTCTTGCCTGAACCGGTAGGACCGATCATCAGCATGTTGGATTTATCGATCTCGATCTCATCCATGGTGTTGGTGATCACCCGTTTGTAATGGTTGTAGACTGCGACGGACATGACCTTCTTGGCGTAGTCCTGGCCGATCACATACTCGTCAAGGCTGGCCTTGATCTGATGGGGAGCCGGGATGTTCCTGAGGGTCAGAGTCTGTTCCTTCTCTTTCTTTTTCTTCTTTTTCTTTTTTGCCTTTTTGGGCTTTTGTACAGGGTTTCCCCCCGTGAGGAGGTCCCCCAGGTTCATATTTTTCAGACTGTTGAAATCCAGGTTGGACAGGTCCAGGAACTGTACCCCTCCCCCCGGAAATCCGTTGCTGAAGGAGTCGATGGACTTCTGCATGCAATCGGTGCAGATGCACATCTTATTGGGCATGTGGACCAGTGTCGCGCCCTGGGACTCGGTCCGGTGGCAGATGGAGCAGTAGTCCGGACCTTTTTTCTCCGGTTCGTCATCGTCGTCATCATCATCGACGATCTCAACCTCATCTTCATCCTCGTCCTCCGGGGAATCATCATCCTCTTCTTCCCCGGTGTCTTCTTCCATGAGTTCCGGAAAGATCTTGCGGAGATCTTCCACGGATTCCTCAAGGTTTAATCCTTTTTTAAGCATTATTTATCTCCTAAATACTTGTTCAGTATGGTTTCTCCAATGATCATGTCCTCGGGGGTGGTCAGTTTGATATTATCGTAGCTTCCCGGGATCATCTTGGACCGTCTTCCCGCGTAGCGCTCCATCACCATGACGTCATCCGTGATATCTTTGTCCCCGGATTTCATCATGGTCTCATATGCCTTCCTGCCCTCGGAGAGGAGGAGGCACTGAGGTGTCTGCATCTGCCAGACATGTGTCCGGTTGGGGGTGGATAAGGAGAAGCATTCCTCATCGACGATCCTTATGGTATCTTTCACCGGCATGGCCATTGCGCAGGCCTTGTATCTTATGGTTTCCCGGATGCAGAGATTGATCTGGTCGGGACGGATAAAGGGGCGGGCACCGTCATGGATCAGCAGGCAGGCCTCCCCTTCCCGGGGGCAGGCCAGGATGCCAAGATAGACGGACTCGAACCTCTCCCGGCCTCCGGGAACGATCCCGGTCACCTTGGTGAATCCGTATTTTTCTACGATTTCTTTCCTTACATAGTCTTCGTCACCGGGGCTGACCACCAGTATGATCTCCCCGATCTCACTCTCTTCATAGGCCTTCAGTGCGTAATACAGCACCGGTTTCCCGCAAAGCTCCAGATATATCTTATTTCTGTCTGCCTTCATCCGGCTGCCTTTTCCGGCGGCCATCATGAGGGCGATCGTTCTCATCTGATCCATCTTATCCTGTCCTAAGCTTATTCTTTTTCTGAGCTTATTTTTTCCTTTCCCCGATCTTCAGGTTTGCCACGGCATTCAGATTCCATCCGTCCCTGACACCGGCCATATATTCATAATAGCCGGCAGTGCCGATCATGGCGGCATTGTCCGTACAGTAGACAGGGGACGGATGATAGAAGGTCAGGCGGTTCTTTCTGCAGGCCTCCTCCATCTGTGCGCGGAGGGTGGAATTGGCTGCCACTCCCCCGGCGATGGCCACCTTGTCGATGCCGATCCGTTTCGCAGCCTGGATGGTGTGCTCGGTGAGCACATCGATCACCGCCTGCTGGAAGGATGCCGCCACGTCAGCCCGGTTGACTTCGATCCCTTTCATCTGACACTGGTTCAGATAGTTAAGGACAGCTGATTTCATGCCGCTGAAACTGAAATCATCCGGGTTGTCCGAGATTTTTGCCCTGGGGAAGGGTATGGCGTATTTATCTCCTTCCCTGGCCAGTTTGTCGATCTTCGGCCCGCCGGGGTAACCCAGGCCGATGGCTCTGGCCACCTTGTCAAAGGCTTCTCCCGCCGCGTCGTCCCTGGTCCTTCCGATGATCTCATATTTCCCGTAATCCTTCACCAGGACCAGGTGGGAATGTCCGCCGGAAGCCACCAGGCATAAAAACGGTGGTTCCAGATCTTTATGTTCTATATAATTTGCATTGATATGTCCTTCGATGTGATGGACGCCGATGAGGGCTTTTCCGGCGGCGTAAGCGATGGCCTTGGCCTCAGCCACGCCCACCAGCAGGGCCCCGATCAGCCCCGGTCCGTAGGTGACGGCAACCGCATCGATTTCTTCCAGGGTAACCCCCGCTTCTTTCAGTGCCGTCTCGATCACGGGATTGATCTTCTCTATGTGTTTTCTTGAAGCGATCTCAGGCACGACACCGCCGAATACGGTATGCAGCCGGATCTGGGTGTAGATGACGTTGGAGAGGATCTCCCGTCCGTTCTTCACCACAGCTGCCGCTGTCTCATCACAGGAAGTCTCGATGGCAAGGATGAGAACATCCTTATTCTTTTCTTCCATAGTTCCTCCATGACCCGGCACTACTCTGCCCGGTCCTCAAACTGAAGGGTCAGGCTCTTGCCGTCTTTACCCAGTTCAGCCGCGGGAAAGATCTCCCGGATGCCGTTCAGGTATTCCTCCGGATGGGCCAGGGACGGGCTGTAATGGGTAAGCCACAGCCTTTTTACCTGGGATTTTCCGGCGATCTTCGCCGCCTCGTTCATCATCATGTGGCGGTTGGACATAGCCTTTTCCTTCTTTTCCATATTGCCGTACATCCCCTCGCAGACGAAGAGATCGGCATCCTTTGCGTACCGGTAGATCAGTTTGGCCGGCCGGGTATCCGTCGTATAGACACATTTGAGACCCTTCCGGGCCGGCCCCAGGACCATGTCACTGGTGTAGGTCCCCTCCGGCGTCTCGATGGTCTCCCCCTTCTGCAGGCGGCTCCAGAACTTCATGGGGATCTGGTTCTCCCTGGCCCGGTCCACGTCAAAACGGCCTGCCCTGTCTATGCAGAGGGCATATCCGTAGCAGGAGACGTTGTGGTTGACATGGAAGGCTTCAATCCGGTAGTCGCCCATATCGATGGACTCCTCCTTCTCCTCCAGCTCATGAAAACGGATGGGAAAGGGGAGATCCGGAGCGATCACCCGCAGGGAGTTCACCACATATTCCAGTCCTTTTGGCCCGATCATCAGCACAGGGTCCGTCCGGTCCGCATTGCCCATGGTGAGCAGAAGTCCGGGCAGGCCGCTGATGTGGTCCGCGTGATAGTGGGTAAAGCAGATGACATCGATGGGTTTAAAACTCCACCCCTTCTGCTTGATCCCGATCTGTGTTCCTTCCCCGCAGTCGATCAAAATACTGCTGCCGTTGTATCTTGCCATCAGGGAGGTCAGCCTGCGGTAAGGCAGGGGCATCATTCCTCCACAGCCAAGCAAACATAATTCCAGCATCTGATTCCTCTTTTCTGTACCATTTATTGTTCCATCTTATGGAATATTCTCACAGATCATCAGGATCGCGTCTTCCGTGGGTTCGGTATAGTAATCCCTGCGCCTTCCGCACACCCTGAACCCTGCGTGTTCATACAGGAGTAAAGCCGGCCTGTTGGAGGCTCTGACCTCCAGGTACACCGAGCGGATCCCTTCCTGTCCGGCAGCTTCCAGGAGCCTGCGGACCAAAAGATGCGCGATCCCCTTTCTCCGGGCATCCGGCCTGACTGCCACGTTGGTGATATCCGCCTCGTCGCAGACAGATCTCATCCCTACATATCCGATGATCTCGTTCTTTTCATTTTCTGCCACCAGGGAATAATATCCCCCGGCGGTAAACATAGCCTCTATGGCCTTTCCTTCCCAGGGATGGCTGAAACATTCCCGGAAGAGTTGTTCCACAGCCGGGCAGTCCCCGGGATCCATCTGACGAGTCCGAAGCATACACCCTCCTGTGCCTTTTTAATGTGCCCTGCGGATATTGTCCGCCGTGAGCTGTCCTCCCCTGGCTTCGAGTTCCCTCTCCGCGGAGGATTTCCTGATATAGACCGGCGCATGGGCAGAGGCGGTCTCCACCCTGCCTTCCCGGTAAAGGTCAAATGCCCTGGCTCCCACCGCTGCAGCCCTCTGCCTGTTCAGGTGCAGTGGGGCGTAGGAGTGGGGAACCCGGACAAGGGATTCCAGGGTCTCCCGGTAAGCGGGTACACCGTCCCCCAGGAAGATGACTTCCCGGCCCAGGGCGTTGATCTTGTCTGCCAGTTCACTCACCGGACCGGCAGTTTCCCTGGACACCACGGAAAACCTGCCTTCTTCAAAACAGTAGATCCCCGAGTAAACCTGTTTTCTCCTGGCGTCCATCATGGGACAGATCAGCCTTGAGCTCTCTGTAAAATGATAGGCCATTCCCTCCAGGGAGGGCACCGGGATCAGGGGGATGTTCCTGGCCATGCCCAGGCCTTTGGCTGTGGCTGACCCGATCCTAAGACCCGTGAAGGAGCCCGGCCCGCAGGAGACGGCGATGGCGTCGATCTCCGACAGGTCCGTTCCCGTGAAGGAGAACAGGGCGTCGATCATGGGAAGGAGGGTCTCAGAATGGGTTTTCTTCAGGTTGGTGGTATACTCTGCCAGAAGGTTGTCCTCCTCCACGATGGCGACGCTTGCCACCAGACCTGAACTGTCCAAAGCAAGTATTCTCATTCCTCTTCCTCCTTGATGGTGATCCTCCGGTAATCAAAGCCCCTGGAAAGATCTTTTTCAATAGAAATATCCTTCCGTCTGTCCGGAAGGATGTCTCTGATCAGGTCTGCCCACTCGATAAAAGTAACGCCTTCACCTTCCACATAGTCATCAAATCCCACTTCGTCCATCTCATCCGGATCCCCGATCCGGTAGACGTCGAAATGATAGAGGGGGAGCCTTCCCTCCTCGTAGATCTGCAGGATAGTGAAGGTGGGGCTGTTTACGGGTTCAAGGATACCGAGTCCTCTGGCGAAGCCCTGGGTAAATACGGTCTTACCCACACCCAGGTCCCCGTAGAGGCAGTAGACTTCCCCCGCTTTTGCCTTCTGCCCGTAGCGGAATCCGCAGGCAAATGTATCCTCAGCTGAAAAACTTTCTGTTACCATACTAATTCTTTCCTGACTCAACTCTTTCTTTCATAAATGCGATGATCTCGTCCTTCTGGTCCCCCATGTCTTTTGTGGGAATGATCCATGCATTGAATTTCCCGGTATAGACGACGGCACAGGATTTGAGCACCATGATCTTCCTCACATATTTCCAGTCCGCATCGATGGCTTCCCCTTCAAGCTGCAGGTGAAGGCCGGCTTCATCGATCATGTAATGGAAGATCTGCTGAAAGACCTTATTGTGTTTCTTCAATCCTCTGGATCTCAGAACGATGGTCAGCGGGTAATAAAAGATGATAAAGGCGGCCAGGGCGATGTAGATCCACATGTTGGCCATACTCCCCCGCAAACCGGAATAGATGATAAATGCGATCGCAAGGACATTTACCAGAATGATGGACGGTCTGCGGTATTCATGGGCAAGGCGGAAACTGATGAGTTCATTCTCGGTGATATCCGCATCGATCAGGTAATACTTGCCCACCGGGTCCTTTATCTTTGTCTTGGCTCTGGGATCGCTCTCTTCGACGATCTCCGGATCCTTATCCCGGCCGGTCCCGTCAGGTTCCTGGCCGGAGGGGTCATTTCCGCCGATCTCATCACTGAGGCGGTGTTCCTCGTCAAGATCCGCCAGATTCACGTTTCTGATCTTGTCAAATCCTTCCATACTTTCCTCCTACATTTCATATTTTTTCTTTTCATTTTCGTAACTACTCAGAACCACATCTCGATTTCGCTACGCTACATCTCGATGTGGTCTCTCGCCATATAGATTTTTGTTCAATATATCTTATGAAAGCAAGCTTTCCTAATCATATTGTCCAAAAATCTGCATGGCTCTGAGTAGTTACTCATATTCTCATGGTCAGCTGGATCCGCTTTTTCTTCAGATCCACGCTCATTACCTTTACTTCCACGATATCCCCCACACTGACTACTTCCAGGGGATGTTTGATATATTTGTCGCTGAGCTGGGACAGATGGACCAGCCCGTCCTGATGGACCCCGATATCCACAAACGCGCCGAAATCGATCACATTGCGGACCGTTCCCTTGAGGATCATTCCCTCTTTCAGGTCCTCCATACTCAGGACATCCGTCCGGAGGATGGGTTTGGGCATGTCGTTACGCGGGTCCCTGCCGGGTCTTTCCAGCTCTTCAACGATGTCATCCAGGGTCATCAGACCGATTCCCAGTTCAGACGCTGTCTCCTCCCGGTTTCCGATCTTCTTTCCCAGGGTCTTCAGTCCGCCGTGGAGGATATCTTCCTCCCGGCAGCCCAGGGACCGGATCAGCTTTCTTGCCGCCTCATAGGACTCCGGGTGAACGGCTGTCCCGTCCAGAGGATCTTTGCCGTCGGTGATCCGGAGGAAACCTGCGCATTGCTGGAAGGCCTTGGGGCCGATCTTGGGAACCTTGAGGAGCTGCTTCCTCTCGGTAAACGCACCGTTCTCCTCCCGGTAGCTGACAATGTTTTTGGCGATGGTCCTGTTGATGCCTGATATGTAGGACAGGAGGGATACGGATGCGGTATTGAGGTCCACACCCACCCGGTTTACACAGTCTTCCACCACGCCGTTCAGGGTTTCTTCCAGTTTCTTCTGGTTCATGTCATGCTGGTACTGTCCCACGCCGATGGCCTTGGGATCGATCTTGACCAGCTCCGACAGGGGATCCTGCAGCCTTCTTGCGATGGATGCCGCACTCCTCTGACCCACGTCAAATTCGGGGAATTCTTCCGTTGCCAGCTTGCTGGCGGAATAGACGGATGCGCCCGCCTCATTGACGATCACATAGGAGACCTTCTCAGGGATCTCTTTAAGCAGCTCTGTGATCACCTGCTCCGACTCCCGGGAAGCAGTTCCGTTGCCCAGACTGATCAGGCCCACATGGTATCTTCTGATCATGGCATGGACCGTCCGCTTGGCCTCTGCGATTCTTTTCTGCGGTTCCGTGGGATAGACCACCACCGTGTCGAGAACCTTGCCGGTGGGGTCCACCACCGCAAGCTTGCAGCCGGTCCGGAAAGCCGGGTCCCAGCCCAGGACGGTCTGTCCTTTGATGGGGGGCTGCATGAGAAGCTGGGCCAGGTTTTTGCCGAAGACAAGGATGGCGCCCTCCTGGGCTTTTTCCGTCAGTTCATTGCGGATATCCCTCTCGATGGCCGGGGCGATCAGACGCTGGTAGCTGTCCTCGATGGCCTTCTTCATATATTCTTCCGTACTGGGGTTGTTCCCCCGGATAATGGTACGGTTCAGGGCATGGATGATCTGGGCTTCCGGAGCCTCCACCTTGACGGTGAGAAGCTTTTCCTTCTCCCCTCGGTTAATGGCCAGGATACGGTGCCCGCTGATCTTCTTCAGGGAGTCCTGGAACTGATAATACATCTCGTAGACGGACTCCGCCTTCTCGTCCTTGGCCCTGGAGATCAGATTTCCCTCGCGCATGGTCACCTTGCGGATACCGTTGCGGAATTCCGCCTGCTCGGCGATGTTTTCCGCGATGATGTCCATGGCACCGGCGATGGCATCCGCCGCTGTCTTCACACCTTTTTCCTCATCGATATAGGGCAGGGCTTCCTCCTCCATGGAGCGTTCCGTCTCCTGCCGGAAGAGGATCTCCGCCAGGGGTTCCAGACCGCGCTCCCTGGCCATGGTGGCCCTGGTCCTTCTCTTGGGACGGTAGGGAAGATAGAGGTCGTCCACCGCGACCAGGGTGGTGGCGGACAGAATCTTCTCCCTGAGTTCCTCCGTCAGTTTGCCCTGTTCTTCGATGCTGCGGATCACCTGCTGCTTCTTCTCCTCGAGGCTGCGCAGATAATTCAGTCTGTCATTCAAATTACGGAGCACCTCATCATTCAGTGCTCCGGTGATTTCTTTTCGATATCTGGCGATAAAAGGAATGGTGTTCCCCTCATCGATCAGGGAGACTGCTGCCTCCGCCTGCTGGGGTCTGATCTTCAGTTCCTCCGCCAGTTGTGTGATGATATTCATATTCGGTCATTACTCCTTGGACTCATCCGGCCGGGTATTGATAAAACGCAGGTAGGCATTGATGAAGGGGTCGAGATTCCCGTCCATCACGCTCTGTACATTTCCGATCTCCTCATTGGTCCGGTGGTCCTTCACCATGGTGTAAGGCTGCATGACGTAGGAACGGATCTGGCTTCCCCAGCCGTTGTCCGACACTTCTCCCCGGATCCCGGAGAGCTTCTCCCGGTTCTCCTGTTCCTTGAGCAGGTAGAGTTTGGCCTTCAGCATCTGCATGGCTTTATCCTTATTCATATGCTGGGACCGCTCGTTCTGGCACTGTACCACGATACCTGTCGGGTAATGGGTGATACGGATGGCGGAACTGGTCTTGTTGATGTGCTGACCGCCCGCGCCGCTGGACCGGTAGGTATCGATCCGGATGTCCTTCTCATCCACCTCGATGTTCAGGTCCTCCTCGATGTCCGGCATGACATCGCAGGAGACAAAGGATGTCTGTCTCTTCCCTGCGGCGTTGAAGGGGGAGATGCGGACAAGCCGGTGAACGCCCCTCTCGGATTTCAGGTAGCCGTAGGCGTTCTCTCCCTTGACCTCAAATGTGATGGACTTGATCCCGGCTTCATCGCCGTCCAGGAAGTCGATGACTTCATACTGGAAATTATGGCGGTCGGCCCACCTGGTATACATGCGGTAAAGCATGCTGCACCAGTCGCAGGATTCCGTTCCGCCGGCCCCGGCATGAAGGGTGACGATGGCATTGTCCTTGTCGTACTCTCCCGAGAGGAGGGTCCGGATCCTCATAGCTTCGAAATCGGTGATGAACTGGTCCAGCATACTGCCGATCTCCTGGACCATGCCCTCATCTTCCTCCTCTTCCGCCATCTCGATCATGACATCGATGTCCTCCATGGCCGTCTCCAGCTTATGGTAGGACGCCATGGATTCTTTCAGGGAATTCAGCTCCCTGGAAGTCTTCTGGGCGCTTTCCGGATCAGCCCAGAAATCAGGACTTTCCATCTGTTTCTCGAGCTCCATGATCAGGTTCTGCTTGCGGTCGAGCTCGAGAGCCTTCTTCAGGTCTGTCAGGGGTTCTGTATATTGATTTAACGTAAGTTTATACTGATCTAATTCAACCAACGGATATTCTCCTTCCTTTCGGAATCCTGCTTATTTCTCAAAGCGTCCGCAGCACTGTTTGTATTTTTTGCCGCTTCCGCAGGGGCATGGATCGTTGCGGCCGATCTTGGCATGTTTTCTGCGGTAAGGTCCCTTGGCTACGGAATCATCCTTGTTTGTTCCGGTGGCTTTGGCAACCTGCTCTCTTTCCACCTTCTGCTGGATCTCCACATGCATCAGGGCGGAAACAGTGTCATGGGTGATATTTCTGGTCATTTCCTCGAACATATCATAGCCAAGGAACTTGTACTGGACCACCGGGTCCTTCTGAGCGTAGGACTGAAGGCCGATGCTCTGTCTCAGCTGATCCATATCATCGATATGGTTCATCCATTTCCGGTCGATCACCTTGAGGAGGATCACACGCTCGATCTCACGGATACCGTCATTATAGATGGCTTCCTCTTCCTCGTCCAACAGCTCCACTTCGTCGGGGGAGATGCCCTGTTTGAAGGCGTCGATCTCCTGTTCCTTCTTATGATAGATGGCCATGGCCTCTTCCTGAAGCCTGTTCACGATGCCCTGGTAATCTTCGTGCTCGATCTCTTCCTCAGTAAATGTGATGGGCTTCAGCGGGATCTGGTGGCGGAGGGATTCATTCAGCACCACCAGGTTCCAGTCTTTTACCGGAAGCTCGCCGGCAACCGCATCCACTTCGTCCTTGACCACGTCACGGATCATACGGTAGACAACATCCCTCATACTCTCACCGTCAAGCACCCGGCGTCTCTCGCCGTAGATAACCTCACGCTGATCGTTGTTCACCTGGTCGTAATCCAGGAGGTTCTTACGGATTCCGTAGTTGTTGTTCTCAATCTTCTTCTGGGCTTTCTCGATCTGTTTGGTGATGGTCCTGTGATGGATCTCTTCATCCTCCTCGATCCCCAGGTTGCGGTAGATGGTCATCATCCTCTCCGAACCGAAGAGACGCATCAGATCGTCCTCCAGGGACAGGTAGAACTTGGACACACCGGGGTCGCCCTGACGGCCGGAACGTCCGCGCAGCTGATTGTCGATACGGCGGCTCTCATGGCGTTCCGTACCGATGATCTTAAGACCGCCCAGTTCCGCCACGCCGTCCTCCAGCTTGATATCGGTACCACGGCCGGCCATGTTGGTGGCGATGGTCACGGCACCCTTCTCCCCTGCGTGGGAGATGATCTCAGCCTCCATCTCATGGAATTTGGCATTCAGTACGTTATGTTTGATCCCCTGTTTGGTGAGCAGACGGCTGATCTCCTCGGAGGCGTCGATATTGATGGTACCCACCAGAACCGGCTGCCCGGTTTTGTGGGCCTCGATGATATCGTTGATGACCGCCTTGAGCTTGGCCTTCTTGGTCATGTAGATGGAGTCATCCAGGTCTGTACGGATCATGGGCATATTGGTGGGAATCTCCACCACGTCCATGCCGTAGATATCCATGAACTCCTTATCCTCAGTCATGGCGGTACCGGTCATACCGGCTTTCTTCTTATATTTATTGAAGAAGTTCTGGAAAGTGATGGTGGCCAGAGTTCTGGATTCCCTCTTCACCTTCACACCTTCCTTGGCCTCGATGGCCTGATGGAGACCGTCGGAATAACGTCTTCCCGGCATGATACGGCCGGTGAACTCATCGACGATCAGGACTTCATTGTCCTTGACCACATAGTCCCGGTCACGGAACATCAGGTTATGAGCACGCAGGGCCAGGATGATATTGTGCTGGATCTCCAGGTGCTCGGGATCAGCCAGGTTATTGATATGGAAGAAATCCTCCACCTTCTTCACACCTTCGGAAGTCAGGATAACGTGTTTTTCCTTTTCATTTACCAGGAAATCCCCGTCCTCCTCGATATCAATGCCCATGATGGCATCCATCTTGGAGATCTCACCGTCGGAGGTACCCTTCTTCATCTGACGGGCAAGCACGTCGCAGACACGGTAGAGGTCCGTGGATTTTCCGCTCTGACCGGAAATGATCAGGGGGGTTCTGGCTTCGTCGATCAGGACGGAGTCCACCTCATCCACGATGGCATAATTGAGGTCTCTCTGTACCAGGTCCTTCTTGAAGATGACCATGTTGTCACGAAGATAGTCGAATCCCAGCTCGTTGTTGGTAATATAGGTGATGTCACAGTTGTAGGCTGCCTGGCGTTCCTCGGAATCGTAGCTGTTCAGGATCACGCCAACCTTGAGGCCAAGGAACTCATGGACCTTGCCCATCCACTCGGCGTCACGTTTTGCCAGGTAATCATTGACGGTAACGATATGTACGCCCTTTCCTTCCAGGGCATTCAGGTAGGCGGGCAGAGTGGCCACCAGGGTCTTACCTTCACCGGTCTTCATCTCGGCGATCCTGCCCTGATGGAGGATGATCCCGCCCATCAGCTGGACCGGATAATGCTTCAGACCGATGGCACGGTCAGCGGCTTCCCTCACTGCGGCAAAGGCATCCACCAGGATGTCGTCCAGGGTCTCCCCCGCTGCCAGTCTTTCCTTGAACTCCACGGTCTTGGCCCGCAGTTCCTCATCGGAAAGGGCCTGCATCTGCTCATCCAGAGCAAGGATATCATCCACCTTCTTCTGAATTCTTTTTATCTCTTTTTCACTTTTGCTGCCGAAAAGCTTATCCATGAATCCCATGAATTTTCCTCCTGACTTATTATATTAATGAACAAATCATGCAGAGCCGGGCTCCCTTTAAGGGGCTTCTCTCTACATTACCTGCAGATAGACATACGCATACAAAGTACATTGTATCATCAAATAATTTTCAATGCAAGATGTTCGATCCATATCATAAGGCTCTCTTCAACGGGCCGTCCGCAGATCCGGGAACACAAAAAGAGCAGCTGCTCTTCGTCCTTCGGCGAAAAGCCTCTGCTCTTTACATTTATTCATTCATCTGTATCCGGGTTCTTCGCCCGGAGGATTCAGGATCTTCAGAATTCCGGTTCGATCAGACCGTAAGTGCCGTCTTTACGTTTGTAGACCACATTTACCTCAAATGTGCCGGAATTGCGGAATACGAAAAAGCTGTGTCCCAGCAGTTCCATCTGCACGCAGGCTTCCTCCACATCCATGGGCTTGATGGCGAACCTCTTGCTCCTGGAGATCACGATGCTCTCTGGTGCTTCCACATCCTCATCCATAAAACTCTCGGAGAACTGTCCTGATCCTTTGCCGGTGTGGGAGATTTTGGTTTTGTATTTGCGGATCATTCTTTCCAGAACTTCCACAACCTTCTCGATGGATACATACATATCCTTGCTGGCCTGCTCTGCCCTCAGGATATTGCCCTTCATGGGGATCATGGCCTCCACTTTCTGTTCTTCTCTCAGAATCGATAAGGTGATCTGAACTTCTGTATCTTTCGTAAAAAACTTGTCCAGCTTGGAAAACTTGTTGTTGATGGCATCTTTAAGTCCATCCGTAACTTCAAGGTTTTTTCCATAGATTGAATAACGCATAAACACACTCTCCTTCTTTATCCACTCGGGCGGCAGGGCTCCCTCCGCGGCTGTTTTTCCGGCCCTTCAAGGGGGTTCCGGAGACGGGTCTGCCCGGGGAACACAATGCCCTCCCTATAATGTCAGTATAACAAGATTCAGAGTGCAAATCAACTCACATTTCCCTTCTCATCTCACAAATGTTTCGAACATTTTCTGTCAATTAGCAATATTGTTTTTTGGCTAAAATGGAAATTTAACCAAAACAAATGTTTTGCATTGACAGTTTTTTTCCATCTTCAATCCACAGGGATTTTTGTGGACAAGGTGGATAACTCTGTGGATAACCCCATTTCAAGCACTTATTTTCACTTTTCCGGTGTGGACGGAAACCCGGGTTATCCACTCGTTTTTAATTAAACTATCTTTTTTTTCCTCATTTCTTAATAATTTCGTCATATTTTACAAATTTCAAGGAATTTGTTTTTTAATCTTGCTTTTTGAATTTTCAGACATCTTTTCCTGTTTATGAAATAATTCATCTCCGACGATCTCGAAGTGCCGGTTCATGGCTGCACTGCCCGACATATAATCCCTGTGGAGCAGGGCATCGTAGATTCCCCAATGGGCACGGTTCAGTTCTTCTCTCTCCCCGGAGCGGAGGCTGATCCTTCCTCTGAGATCTGTGATGAAGCGGTCGGAAAAGTCGCGCACCATGGAGGTGTACAGAATGAGCAGACGGTTGTGGGAAGCCTTGATCAGCCTTTTGTGGAACTCCTGATCCCAGCGGGCACTCTCCTCGCCGGTCTCGGACCTGTCCATGTTCACGAGAGCCTCGTGGATCTCCTCCACCTCCTCCTCGTCGGCTTCCTCTATGGCAAGCCGGAGGGCCACCAGCTCCAGCCCTGCACGTATGTGGAAGATCTCGGTATAATCGATCCCCATCAGGCTCATGATCATCTGTGAGGACCTGGCCATATAGTCCTGGGGATTGCAGCGGACATAATTACCGCTCCCCTGCAGGCATTCGATCAGCCCGTTGATCTCCAGCATATGCATCACTTCCCGTATGGAATTCCGGCTGACTCCAAGTTTTTCCGCGATCTCTCTTTCAGGGGGGATCCTGTCGTTGATCTTCATCCTCCCGGAAAGGATCTGATCCAGAAAATACTGAAAAACATATTCGTAGGTTTTCATCCCGGACTGGGAATGGTCGGGAATCATTTTCTGTGCTGTATTACTCACACTAACTTTCTCCTGTGATGTCAATCTTAATATAGAAAGGACAGAGCTTCCCGGGGGAAGTCCTGCCCTTTGTAAAGCAATTTTTATCCGGCAATTGTATCTGTTGTTTTCAGATTATAAGAAATAGCATACCTTGCCCGGATTCAGGATCATCTTGGGATCAAATACACGTTTGATGCCTTCCATGATCTTCATGTTGGTTTCACCGACGGACTCCAGCAGATATTTTACTTTGCCTGACCCGATACCATGCTCACCGGATACCAGGCCGCCGCAGTCTGTTGCTTCCTTATAGATGATCTCAAAGAATTTGTCCACTCTCTTCTTGAACTCTTCCTCCTCAAGATCATTGGAGCACTGATAGATATGAAGGTTTCCGTCGCCGGCATGTCCGAAGGATTTGATGATCAGACCACATTCCTCACCGGTCTTGTTAACGAATTCAAGATAATCAGCGATCTTGTCCACCGGAACAACCACATCGCACTC
The DNA here is from genome assembly GCA_904502145.1 of uncultured Eubacterium sp. Taxonomy (GTDB): domain Bacteria; phylum Bacillota; class Clostridia; order Lachnospirales; family Lachnospiraceae; genus Anaerobutyricum. The sequence goes on along the minus strand of CAJGDH010000009.1, from coordinate 2,664 downwards.
ATCCAGAAGCCTGGTCTCTTCCAGGATAGCTTCCAGGAAGGAGGAACGGGCTGCCCAGGCATCTCTCATTTTATCCGGAGTGTCCGCGATCAGAACGTCAACAGCGCCGCCTTCAAGCACCATCTCCGCTGCCTTCTCCACGACCTCGTAAACTTCATCCATCGTGTTGGCATCGATGGTCACCAGCAGATATGCCCCGACTTCAACACCGTCCACGGTCTTCGGGAAGGTAGCCTTACCGATAAAACGTTCAGAAGCCAGAACGATCTCTCTTTCCATAAACTCACAGGCCTGAGGATTGAAGTTTGTCTTGATCATGGGAACAAGCTTTAATGCACTCTTGAGGTCCTCGAAAGGAATGATCATGGACGCCTGCGCTTTTGGTGCGGGAATGATCTTAAGGGTAAGTTCGGTGATGATGCCCAAGGTACCCTCGGAACCGATCATAAGGTTCAACAGGGAGTAGCCGGAGGATGTCTTGGAAACCGTAGCACCCAGATGGGTGATCTCACCTGTGGGAAGAACGACGGTCATCGCCCTTACATAATCTCTGGTAGCACCATATTTAACTGCTCTCATACCGCCGGCATTGGTGGCTACATTACCGCCGACACAGGCAAATTTTTCACCCGGATCCGGGGGATACATCATCCCCCTGGATAAGCAGTCTTCCGCCAGGTCATTGAGGATAACTCCTGCCTGGATCCTGACCACGAAATTCTCCATATCATAGCCCAGGATTTTGTTCATCTTCATGGTATCGATCAGCACGCCGCCGCAAAGAGGAACCGCACCGCCTGCCAGACCTGTTCCTGCACCTCTCGGTGTGACGGGAATATTATTGTCATAGCAGATCTTCATTACTGCGGCAACTTCTTCGGTGGATGTTGCCTGGACAGCAACTTCCGGCATACGGGTTCCGTAGATCGGCATCTCATCCTTTGCGTAATCCGGATTGATGTCCTCCCCGGCATATACATACTGAGCAACGCTCTTGATCTGGTCAATGATTTCCTGTGTTACCTGATTGTATTCCATTTTCGCAACTCATATCCTTTCTTTAATATATATATACGTTGATTATGCGCCTAATCCCATCATGGCTCCGGCGAAGCAGATAATGCCGGCAAGAACCACATAGAAGATGAAGTATTTGAATACCGCGCTTAAGATCTTACTCTCTTCACCAACCATATTGATGGCACCTGCTCCGATGGCGATACCCTGGGGGCTGATCATCTTTCCGATACCGGCTCCCATTACATTTGCTGCCGCGATCCAGGAGGGGCTGAGCCCAAGCTGGGCAGCTGTAGAAGCCTGCAAAGGTCCGAACAATACGCAGGTGGAGGTTCCGGAACCGGTAACAAATGCACCGATGGCTCCGATCAACGGGGAGATCAGCGGATAGATATGGATGGGGCCGGTTACGGCAAGCAGGAAATTGGCGATATCCTGGGTCATACCGCTGTAACCCATCACTTTGGCTACTGCCACGACAGAGCAGATAGTAACGATTGTTTTCCAGTAAGTCTTTAATGTAGCGGCAAATACGCCTGCCATGTCAGCCAGGGATGCTTTCTGGATCAGCCCGCCGATAATGGCAGCGATGAAGATCATGACACCGGGTGTGTTGATCCAGCTGAATCCAAGGGTAGCGCCTACCTCTTTATCCGCATAGACGATCACATTTGTTTTGATGCCGGCGATGGCATTCTGGATCGGCGGGCAGAGTTTGGAGGTGGCCATGAGCAGGATAAAGATAAGGATGAAGGGGCTCCATGCGATGATTCCTTCACTTACAGTAAGACTGCTTTCCTCTTTCTTTTCTATCTCAATAGAATACTCAGTGTCACCTTTGGGACCAAGGACCTTTGCGGTCAGCACCATGGCGATCAGGGAGATGATGGATCCGATGATATTGGGAAGCTCACATCCAAGCACATGCGCGGCAAAGAACCACGGAATAACGAAGGAAAGAGTGGCAACCAGGGTAAACGGAATCATTCCCTTAAGGGCTTTGAGTCCCTTTCCGATGATCATAACCATGATGAAGGGGGAGATCAGGGTCAGGATAACCTGAATCGTAGCCACGTCTCCTGAAAGGGGAAGAACATCCAGATTTGTCACCGTTGCCAGTGTTGTTGTGGGAACGCCTACGGAACCGAAGGCGGTGGGAGCCGTATTGACACAGAAACATGCCAGAACGGATCCGAGGGGATCAAGACCGATTCCTACCAGCATGGATGCCGGGATGGCAACAGCTGTTCCGAAACCTGCCATACCTTCCATAAAGTTGCCGAATCCCCAACCGATAATGAGAAGAAGGATTCGTTTGTCGGTGGACACTCCGGCAAGCATCTGTTTGATCTTGTCCATGGCACCGGTCTTCAGGGTAAGATTATAGGTAAATAATGCGGCAATAATTACAAGGCAGATTGGCCATAAGGCATTGAGTACACCCTCAAGAGCGCCGGTGACCGTATTGATCACACTCAGCTTCCAGTAGCCGACAGAAAGGACAGCCGTGATGGCAAGAGCGATCAGACAGGCCTTATGTCCGGCAATCTTTAATACACTTAGGGCAATGATCAGCCAGAGAATAGGAATCATAGCTAAAATAAATTTCACAAATAACATTTTTTTCCCTCCGATTATACTTTGGAT
>CAJGDH010000008.1 GCA_904502145.1 uncultured Eubacterium sp. | reverse complement strand
GCCGCCTGTGCAGGTGCCGGACGTTCTCTCGGCTATGTGAACGCTCCCTCTCTCTTCCAGAGAGTCTGTGCGGAATGCGTGGAGCTGACTTCGGACATCTCCATCTATGAGACAAACCGGAATCTGCTGGTGAAAGGTCTTCGGGACCTTGGATACCATGTAGTTGAGCCGGGCGGAACCTTCTATATGTTCCCAAGAACCCTCATTGAAGACGACGTGGCTTTCTGTGAGAAGGCCCGTGATTTCAACCTGCTGATCGTGCCGGGCACAGGATTTGGCTGTCCGGGACATACCCGTATCTCCTACTGTGTTCCTACGGAAGTGGCGGAAAGGTCTCTCGATGCTTTTGCCAAGCTTGCCGACTTCTATCGATAAGGCAGCTGCCGGAAAGAAGGAAATATGATCATTGATATCCATGCCCATACATTTCCGAAGCCGGTGGCGGATAAAGTCGTCGACCTGATCGGCAGGCAGAAAGCCGGCATCCTGCCTTTTACCGACGGGACTCCGGAAGGTCTGCTGGAAAGCATGAAAGCAAACGGAATAGATTATTCCGTCAATCTTCCCGTCCCCACCAACGAAAAACAGGTGATAAAACTTAACCGGCTCGCGGTGGAGACAAAGGAAGAGAATTTTGAAAGAGGAATCATCAATTTCGGAGGAATGGACCCTTCCTTCGAAGATTTCAGGCCTATTCTGAAAGACCTTGCCTCCCACGGCATTCGTGGGGTGAAGATTCATCCGGCCTTCTCCGGTATATTTATCGATGATATTCGATATAAACGTATTATCGATTACGCATCGGAGCTTGGCCTTGCCATTCTTGTCCATGCCGGAATAGAACTGACCACCTACAGGACCAATTATGCACCGGTGGAGAAAATTCTGGAGATCGTGGAGGAAGTCCGCCCCGAAGTCTTTATCCTGGCCCATATGGGCAATCTTGGCGTATGGGACCAGGTGGAAAAGTATCTCTGCGGTGCCCCGGTCTGGCTGGATACTTCCTATTCCCTGGGAAAGGTTGCTCTTCATCCCCAGGGACTGACCCTTCCCTGCATCAGTGAAAAGATGGGACCGGACCAGTTTGTCCGTATCGTAAAAAAACACGGTGCTGACCGTATCCTCTTCGGTTCTGACTCCCCCTGGGGAGGTCAGGAGGAGGAACTCCGTCTGATGAGAAGCCTTGATCTGCCCGGGGATGACCTGGATAAGATCCTGGGGGATAACGCAAGGCAGCTTCTTGGCATATGAGAATCATACATTAGAATCATGCATTAAAACTCATGCATTAAAACGCAAAAAAATGGCATCCGAATGGAAAATGTTCATTCGGATGCCTTTTCTTATGAATAAGCTCTTTCTACTGAATAATCTCTTTATCCTATATTTATCTCGGCTTTTCTCAGCCCTCATTTCTCCCGAGGGCAAACGCCTTCAGATTCATTTCCCGGAATTTCTCGGGGATACAGTCTTTAATGGCCTGGATCCATTTCTCTTCGGGAATATCGAAGTATCTGGACAGTCTGCCCATAAGGACGATGTTGACTGCCTTGGCTGATCCTGCCTGGTTGGCCAGGGAGACACAGTCCATGGCGTCTACATCCAGTCCCAGTGCTTCCATCTTGCCGATCAGGTCTTCCGGATAGGAAGCGGCACCGATGATGACAGGCATGGGATCGATCTCCTGGGTATTGACCACGATCTTGCCATCCGGTTTTAAGTATTCCACATATCTTGCGGCTTCGAGTTTTTCAAAGGAGACGATGACGTCCGCCTGTCCGCGGTCGATGATAGGGGAATAAACCTTCTCACCGAAACGTACGTAAGTGACTACGCTTCCACCCCTCTGGCTCATACCGTGAACCTCGGAAACCTTAACATCATATCCTTCCTGCAGCAGAAGATGGCCAAGAAGCTTGCTGGCAAGAAGAGAACCCTGACCACCAACACCAACGATCATTATATTTTTTGTCATGATGGTTCCTCCTTTCTAGCCCTGTAAGGCATCAAATCTGCACATCTGCTGACATACGCCGCAGCCTACGCAAAGTGTGTTGTCGATTACAGCCTTCTTGTTCTTCACACTGATGGCTGGACAGCCGATCCGCATACAGGCCTTGCAGCCGATGCACTTATCTTCTGCCACCTTAAGAGGTGCTTTATGTTTGACATATTTAAGAAGGGCACAGGGCCTCCTGCTGATGATCACAGAGGGTTCCTCGGCGGCAAGTTCTTCTTTAAGAACGCGGTCGCACTCCTTGAGATCATAGGGGTCCACCACACTGATCCGGTTGAAGCCCATGGCACGGCAGAGATCTTCCAGATTGATCTTGCCAGCGGGATCTCCCTTGATATTATATCCGGTGGTCGGATTCTGCTGGTGGCCTGTCATTCCGGTGATGGAGTTATCCAGGATAATGACGGTGGAATTGCTCTGGTTGTAGGCAATATTTGCAAGACCTGTCATACCGGAGTGCATGAAGGTGGAGTCACCGATGACAGCCACGGTCTTTCCTTCACTCTCCTTGCCCAGGGCCTTGTTGAAGCCGTGGATACCGCTTATGGAGGCTCCCATGCACAGGGTCATCTCGATGGCGGACAGAGGCGCTACCGCACCTAAGGTGTAGCAGCCGATGTCACCCAGCACAGTACATTTATTTTTTGACAAAGTAAAGAACATTCCCCGGTGGGGGCATCCTGCACACATGACAGGGGGTCTCGGGGGCATATTTTCATCGAGGGACTTATATTCCGGAACCGGCTGACCCAGTTTTTCCGCAATAAGATTCTGGGAGAATTCTCCCAGCATGGGCAGGACATCCTTGCCGATCACATCGATCCCAAGCATCCTGCAGTGGTTTTCGATCACGGGGTCCAGTTCCTCGATCACGGCAACCTTGTCCACTTTTCCGGCAAAGTCTTTGATCAGCTGCACCGGGAGGGGGTTGGTCATGCCCAGTTTAAGGATGGATGCCTTGTCACCGAAGACTTCCCGGGCATACTGATAGCTGGTAGAATGGGTGATGATCCCAAGCTTTGTGTCTCCCATCTCCACCCGGTTAAAGAAACATTTCTCCGCGTACTCTGTGAGTCTGCGGGTCCGCTCTTCCACCAGGGGATGACGGCGGATGGCATTGCCGGGCATCATGACGTACTTGGCGATATTCTTCTCGTATGGACGTGCCGGGGGAAGGATACGGTCGGCGGTCTCAACGACACTCTGGGAATGGGCCACACGGGTACACATCTTTATGATGACGGGAGTATCGAACTCCTCGGATAATTCATAAGCTTTTTTCGCGAATTCCAGGGCTTCTGCAGAGTCGGAAGGCTCCAGCATGGGCACTTTGGACGCGATGGCATGATGGCGGGAATCCTGTTCATTCTGGGAGGAATGCATACCTGCGTCATCGGCCACACAGATGACCATCCCTGCGTTCACGCCGGTGTAGGAAGCGGTATAGAGCGGATCGGCAGCCACGTTAAGCCCCACATGCTTCATCCCACAGAAACTCCTCTTTCCTGCCAGGGAAGCGCCGAAAGCAACCTCCATGGCCACCTTCTCGTTGGGAGCCCACTCACAGTAGATCTCGTCATATTTCGCTGCTTCTTCCGTAACCTCCGTGCTGGGGGTACCGGGATAGCTGGATACCACGCTGCACCCTGCTTCGTACAGACCCCTGGCAAATGCTTTGTTACCTAACATTAACTGTTTCATGGTAATCGTCCTTTCTGTTTCTTATTCCTTTTTCTCGTCCTCTTCGATCCGGTCAAGGATCCGGGACAGACAGCCGGTGCCTGTATTGAGCATACGGTTAACCCGGCTTATGGTAGCGGAGCTTGCATTGGTCTTCTCCATGATCTCCGTATATACTTTATCCTGCTTCAGCATAGCCGCAACCTTGAATCTCTGTTCCATGGACCTGAGTTCCGTCACCGCACAGAGATCTTCAAAGAAATCACAACATTCCTCCAGCGACTCAAGATAGAGGATTGCCTTGTACATATCAAGACTACGTTCTTTCGGTATTCTTCTTGCCATAATAACCTCCAAACCCGGAAATCCTGTTTTGACACATCAATGCTTTAATTTCCGAAACACTGAACTTATCATATCATTTTTTCGGGAGAAGGTAAACCTTGATTTTTTTATGTATGGACGAAAGGAGGAAATTCAGTTAAAATGTACGAAAGAAAACGCGTAAAAACAAAGTTATGACACAATCGAACCTGATGTAAAGGAGGGATCCCTGTGACCGGAAAAAAATATGACGCTTATGTCCGGCCTTTCCGCAATCGTCCGGAGCGTGTCCGCAAGCTGAAGCTTCTGGATACTCTGCTGACCGCCAGCGGCTACATTATCTATCCCCTGATCCTGATCTTTCTGATAATCAAAAAAGACAGGCGCTTAAAGTCCTTCCTTCTGATCCCTGCCGTCGGGTTTGCCCTGGTATCCCTCTTCCGGAAAAAGATCGATCTGCCGAGGCCCTACGAAGATCCGGAGATCAGGACCCTGTCCAAAAGAGAGAAAAAGGGCCAGTCTTTCCCCAGCCGCCATGTGTACTCTTATTTTGTGATCGCAGTTCTCCTGACTGCTCTCTTCCCTCTTCCGGGACTTATGATGCTGGTCCTGGGAGGTCTCCTCGCCTGGGTCAGAGTGGTACTGGGAGTCCATTATCCGCGGGATGTTGCGGCAGGAGGGATTCTTGGTCTGCTGACCGGATTGCTGGCCATAATGGCCATAAAAAGATAAAGGATCAAATCTGATTCTTCCAAAGATCATGGTCGAATACATATATTCGAATAATATAGTCGAATGCATAAGAAAAGCCGCTTCATTTACATGAAGCGGCTTAAACTCTTTACAGTTTCAATGAACCGATCAGTCTTCCTGAGGAATATCAAGAGCCTTGATGCTCAGGCTGATCTTATGCTCATCCTTCTTGAAATCGACAACCTTGGCCGTAACTTCCTGTGAAACGGAAAGAACGTCTGAAGGTTTCTCGATATGCTCTCTTGCAATCTGAGATACATGAAGAAGAGCATCCACGCCCGGCTCCAGCTCGATAAATGCACCGAAGTCTGTCATACGGGCAACTTTACCGGTAACGATATTGCCGACAGCGTATTTCTCATCGGCATTGAGCCACGGATTGGATTCCGGGAACTTTAAGGATAAAGCGATCTTCTCGCCCTGGATATCTTTGATCAGAACTTCGAGAGTCTGACCTACGGTGAAAACCTTCTTGGGATTCTCAACACGGCCCCAGCTCATCTCGGAAATATGAAGAAGACCGTCAGCACCACCGAGATCGATGAATGCGCCGAAATCTGTCACATTCTTAACCGTACCTTCAACGGTCATACCCGGCTCGATGCGTGCGAACAGAGCTTCCTGTTTTGCTTTCTTGTCAGCGATAAGAAGCTGCTTGCGGTCACCGATGATCCTTCTCTTGCGGGGATTGAACTCAGTGATCACGAACTGGATCTCCTGTCCGTCATATTTCTTTAAATTCTTCTCGTAAGTGTCGGAAACAAGGCTGGCAGGGATAAATACTCTGGTATCCTCAACGATAACACTTAAACCTCCATCGAGAACCTTAGCTACTTCAGCGGTAAGTACTTCGTGGTTGTTGAATGCTTCTTCCAGTCTCTTGTTGCCTTTTTCTGCTTTAAGTCTCTTATAAGTTAAGAGTACCTGACCCTCTCCATCATTCACTTTAAGGACCTTGGCTTCCATCTCGTCGCCTACGTTGGCAACTGTGGTAAGATCAAGATTCTGATTGTTGGAGTACTCCTGTCTGGAGATGATGCCGTCCGCTTTATACCCAATATTGAGAATGATCTCATCCTCTTTTACATCGATAATTGTGCCTGTAACAACCTCTCCATTTCTGATTGTCTTAAAGCTTTCGTCCAGCATCTGGTCAAAACTCATTTCCGCCATGTGATCATGAACCTCCTTGATTATATTGTTTGGGGTAGATGCCCCTGCAGTAATACCGAGTTTCTCGATATTACGAAAATCCTCCATATTCAAATCATTCACTGTTTGTATATAAAAAGTATTACTACATTCGTTTTTACTTATCTCGAAAAGTTTCTGTGTGTTCGAGCTATGCCTGCCCCCGATCACGATCATGGCATCCGATTCGGAAGCCAGTTTCCGCGCCTCATCCTGGCGCTCCGCAGTGGCATTGCATATAGTGTTAAAAACATTTATATCATAAACCTTTTCCGAGATAATTTCAACTAAATATTGGAATTTATTATAATTAAATGTGGTCTGGGAAACCACGGAAATCCTGCTGTCAGGAGGCAGGGAAATCTGCTCTGCCTGGTCTTTATCTTCCACCACCAGAGGGGGCGTATTGCACCATCCCATGATGCCTTCCACCTCCGGGTGATGATGATTTCCGATGATGATTACCGTCCTTCCTTTTGCGCTCTCCTCATCCACGATCTTATGGATCTTCAGGACAAAGGGACAGGTTGCATCCACCAGGTTCAATCCTGCATCCTCAATCTCACAGTATATCCTTTTCGGGACACCGTGGGATCTTATGATCACCGTTCCCTGGCCGATTCCGGCAAATTCCGACTCATCTCTGATCACACGGACACCGTGTCTCTCCAGATCAGCTACGACTTCATCGTTATGGATGATCGGTCCGAATGTGTACACATCTTCGTGCTCCGCCTCAGCGTAAACGCAGTCGACGGCTCTTCGTACCCCAAAACAGAAGCCTGCGGATTTTGCGATACTAATCTCCATACATCTTCTCCGGTTTTTTCATACTTTCATTCCGGTGCTGTTGACAGACAAATCTATCAGTATTTCTTATGAAACTCTTCGAGAACGGCTTCCACCACTTCCTCGATCGTCATGTCTGATGAATCCAGAAGGACTGCATCTTCCGCCTGACGAAGGGGAGCGATCTCCCTGCCCATGTCCTGCTCATCTCTCTTGATGATGTCCTGTTCTATCTGAGCAAGATCGCAGGAGACGCCTTTTTCACAGAGTTCATCATAACGCCGCTTGGCCCGCACCGAAGGTGAAGCGGTCAGGTAGATCTTCAATGAAGCATCAGGAAGAACGTGGGTACCGATGTCCCTTCCGTCCATCAGGATGTCAGAGGTAAGCGCCATATTTCTCTGAAGATCCAGCAGGGCTGCACGGACCTCCGGGATGGCTGAAGTGACTGATGCCATCTGGCCCACTTCCTCATCCCTGATATATGGGGTTACATTCTCTCCATTTAAAAAGACCTGCTGTCTTCCTTCCTCATCGTAAGAAAGACTGACACGGATAGAAGGACATAAAGATGCGATGGTCTCTCTGTCATGACCGTCAATACCCTGCCGGATGAAGAACAATGCCATGGCTCTAGACATGGCTCCTGTGTCCACATATACGAATCCCATCTGTTTTGCGATCTTTTTTGCAATGGTACTTTTTCCTGCTCCTGCAGGACCGTCAATAGCGATACTGTACATAAAAATGCTGCCTCCTGTGCCGTAACATGTCCCAACATTTCAGCATATGTTGAAAACATGTCATTGACCATAATAACATAAATTAATAGGAAAGAAAAGAATTTTTTTGTCTAAAACTACTTCAGTTATGACATTATGAGCATGTTACGCGTATTTTCCCGCCGCATATCCTGTAGTCCAGGCAATCTGCAGATTGAAGCCGCCGGTAACTGCATCAAGGTCAAGGATTTCTCCTGCAAAATAGACACCCGGGACCTTCTTTGAAGCCATGGTGGCCGGGTCGATCTCCCGGATATCCACGCCGCCCCTGGTGATGATGGCTTCCTCAAATCCTCTCACGCCCCGGATATGCATGGTAAGATTTTTCATCAGGAGGATCATCCTCCTTCGTTCCGCTTTTGTGATCTCCCTCACCCTTTTTTCCGGGTCGATCTCCGCTTCTTTCAGGAAGATGGGAGTCATCTTTTTCGGAAGCATGGTATCCAGTACATTGGGAATCTTCTTATTGCGGAAAGTATCAAATTCTTTAAGGAACCGTTTCTCCAGCTGTTCTTCACTGAGGGCAGGCTTGAGATCCAATGACAGGGTCAGCCTGCCTTCTTTCAGGGATTTCTGGTATTTCCCCAGTCTGGTGCTGGCTGTCAGGACCAGGGGGCCGCTGACCCCGAAATGGGTAAACAGAAACTCCCCGAAGCCTTCATCCACCACTTTCTTTCCATCCTTAACCCGGATGGAAACATTTTTCAGGGTAAGGCCCATCAGGTCCCTGCACCAGGCTTCTTTCATAACGAAAGGAACCAGGGAGGGCTGGGGTTCCCTGATCTTGTGGCCGAGGGAACGGGCCAGTTCATATCCCAGACCGTCGGACCCTGTGGACGGATAGGACCTGCCGCCGCAGGCAATGATCAGGGAATCACCGCGGATCATCTGCCCGTTCTCAAGTTCAACCGAAGTGAACCCTTCCGGACCTGTACAGACCCGTACCACCTTCGCATGAAGCCGTATGTCCACACCGCCTTTACGGCAGGCATCTTCCAGGACCCGGATCACATCGGAAGAACGGTCACTTGCAGGAAATACCCTCTGACCACGTTCTGTCTTCAGTTTAAGTCCTCTTCCTTCAAGGAAACGCATCATGGAATGGTTGTCAAATCGCCTGAAGGAGCTGTAGAGGAAACGTGGATTGGTCATCACATGGTCTGTAAATTCTTCCGGCGGGCAGGCAGTGGTAACATTGCAGCGGCCCTTTCCCGTGATGAACAGTTTCTTTCCCACCTTCTCGTTCCTCTCCAGCAGGATCACTTTTTTATTTTCTCGGGACGCAGAAACGGCAGCCATAAGACCGGCTGCCCCTCCACCAATGATGATCACTGTTTTCACTTACTGATTACTCCTGTTGTATACATCATCGTACTCATTCCACAGTTCCTCCAGAGCCATCAGGCGCTGTTCCACTTCCTCCTTGCGCAAAAGCGCAAGGGCTGAAACCAGTGCGTTGACGATACTCAGGGGACCGACCATGGAGTCCACGATGGTCATGACATCGGTTCTGGCGATGAGGATACATTCAGCATATTCCGCCACGGGGGAATGGATATTGTCCGTCAGTGCGATGGTCGCCGCCCCGTGATTCTTGGCATACTGTAAAGCACGGATGGTACGTTTGGAATATCTGGGGAAGGATACGCCGATCAGCACATCCTTCTCGCCGATATTGTAGATCTGTTCAAGGGTTTCCGAAGTACTGGCGGTTTCAACCACGATGACCTTATCAAAGAGCATCTTGAAGTAATAGCCTAAAAGTCCGGCCAGGTAGGCGGCACTTCTGGCACCCATGATGTATACCCTTCTGCTCTCATTGATCAGCTCAACCGCTTTTTTGAACTCTCCTTCATCAATTCCGGCATTGATGGTATCCTTAAGCTTCTCCATATCCGTGGAAAGGATACTCTTCAGAACACCTTTCTCCTGGTAGCGTTTGGAGGATAAGGACATCCTCTGCATGGAATTGGAATTGGTCTTGACGATGACCTGAATGGCCTTCTGCAGTTCAGGATATCCGTCATAATCCAGCTGATAGGCAAAACGGACTACCGTGGATTCACTGACGCCTGCTTCCTTGCCCAGCTTTGACGCGGTCAGGTAGGCAGCGATATCATAATTTTCGGAAATATACTCTGCCAGTCTTCTCTGTCCTTTGCTGAAGGAGGAAGCCTTGGCTTCCATCCTTTCAAGTATATTCATATGTTTCAATTGAAAACCACCTTATTTCCCTTGATAGATGATGCAGGAATCCACATCATATCCTTTCAGAACATCTCTTCCCTTCAGGCCTGCAAGCTCCATGACAAAAATGATCTTGACAACGATCCCGCCGAGGGATTCGATCAGATCTGCAGCTGCGGCTGCCGTTCCGCCGGTGGCGAGGAGATCATCCACCAGGACAACCCTCTGGCCCGGGAATATGGCATCCTTATGGATCTCAAGTGTGGAAGTACCATACTCGAGAGTGTAGGATTTGCTCAGCACTTCTCTGGGAAGTTTTCCCTTCTTCCGGATGGGGATGAAGGCTTTATGCTTATTATATGCCAGGGGCATACCAAACAGAAAACCTCTTGCTTCAGTACCGGTAACCACATCAAACTCAACACCTTCAAGCTTTTTCATCAGCTCATGGATACACAGTTTCAGTCCGTCCGGATCCTGAAGGATCGAAGTAACATCCCTGAATACTATACCTTCCTTTGGAAAATTAGGAATACTAACAACATAATCTTCTAATCTCTTCATGATTATCTCCTCTTATTCTTCCACGCATTGGACTCACTATAGATGATATTAGTTATTATATCAGATAATTTACAAGAATTCTACAAATAAAAGAATAATTTGCCCATTGTTCCTTCATATGAGAAGATAATTCTGAATGACGGCCTGGATCGTTCTTACCCCCATCCACTCATTGACCTGTGGGTAATAGGTCACATGCATCCTGACGGGAGAATCCAGTCCTCTCATGATCCGGTCAAGTGCATTCCGGCCGTAGCGGTCCTCGATGTCACGGCAGAATTGATCGGATTCCCCGAAATACATGGCTTCTGTCCGGAAACCGGACCCGTCCGTGAGATACATTTTGCAGCATCGTCCCGTACTTCCCAGAATCTTCAGGGAACCGACCTTCAGGTCTTTCTGCGCAAACAGGGGCTTTTCATTTCCCTTACCGAATGGTTCCATCATGGAAAGATCCCGGAGGAAATCCTCGGTGACATATGAGAAAGGAAGGGGAATGTCGATGTGGACTTTTCTGATCAGATCCTCTTCCGTGAGGGTGCTGTTTTCATTCAGGCGGTCACGGAGTTCCCCGATCCGGTCTTCCTCCATGGAAAGACCTGCGGCCATGGGATGTCCGCCGTATCTGGTAAAGATATCTTTTACCCGGGTCATTTCCCGGTACATGTGGTAGGCCTCGATGGATCTCCCCGAACCTTTCACGCCGTCTTTGGCTCTGGTCAGCACGAAGACCGGTTTGTTGAAATATTCCCTGACCCGGCCGGCGATGATACCGGCGATACTCTCATGGCAATCCGGAAGAAAGACCACAAGTACCTTGTCCCGGTCATGGCCGCTCTCTTCCAGATATGCGATCGCTTCTTCCACCCCTTTGGTGGTCATTTCCTTTCGTTCGTTGTTGAGCTGCTCTAGGGTCTTTGCCCTTGAAAGAGCATCCTCCCTGTCCCGGCACAGAAGCAGTTCCATGGCTTCCCTGGCCGTACTCAGCCTGCCTGTGGCATTGATGCAGGGGCCGATGATGAAGCCCAGGGTGTAGGCAGTGATCTTCCGGCCGAGACAGCCTGTGACTTCCAGAAGAGCCCGGAGTCCTGTATTATCCGTCTCAGGCATCCGACGTATCCCTTCCCTGACCAGGATCCTGTTCTCCCCCCGCAGGGGCATGACATCACACACCGTGGCAAGGGCTGCAAAGGGCAGGAAATGTTCCGTTTCGCCTGAAGGGATACCATATCTTTCGTAGAGGATCTCCATCAGCCTGTAGCAGACTACAGCTCCGCAGATGTTTGTCTCCGGATAGGGACAGTCCTCCCGCTTGGGATTCACCACTGCCTCTGCCGGCGGCAGACGGTAGAGGATATTTCCTTCCGCCTCCTCATAAGGAATATCGTGATGGTCAGTCACCACCACCGTCATCCCGAGACTTTGGGCATAGATGATCTGCTCTGCCGCGGCTATCCCGTTATCACAGGTAATGATGGTATCGATCCCGTCCTCCCTGGCCTGTGTGATCAGGTGCTCATTTATCCCGTATCCGTCCTCGATCCGGTCAGGGATCCGGTAATCAACCCTGGCCCCACACCTTGAAAGTCCTTTATAAAGGATATAGTTGGAGGAGATCCCGTCCACGTCATAGTCGGAGATAATGCGGATCCTCCTGCCTTCACTGATCTTCCCCATCAGGATTTCCGCAGCCTTATCCGCATCTTTCAGCAGGCCTGCGGGCGGGAGGTCCTTCATACTGCCGTACAGGTAGGCATGTATCTCTTCATCCGTGACCAGGTCACGGTTTCTCATGAGCCTGGCCAGCATGGGAGTGATCCCGTATCTGGCGGCAATCTGACTGAAATCTGCTCTTTTTGCGGTTATTACCCATTTTTCCAAACTAATCACCTGTTCCTATAAGAAAATCCAACCGAAAAAAGAGATTTCGGTTGGATTCTTTCATCGTTTATCAATCGTATGATTATCTTTTTTTCTTGCCTGAAGCAGTCTGAACTGCAGCTTTTTTTCCTCTTCTCTTCATAAAGTACCATACGGGTCCGGTGATGCATACGGAAGAGTAAGCACCGCATACGATACCGCACATGAGGGTGAGGGTAAACTCCTTGATGGAGGCAACACCCATGATGTAAAGAACAAAGATGGTGATAAATGAAGTCAGGGATGTGTTGATGGTACGGGTAAATGTCTGGCTGATACTTGTGTTGACCACGACATCCAGGCCCTGTTTGACCAGCTGGTTGTTCTTCATATTTTCACGGATACGGTCAAAGATAATGATGGTGGCATTGATGGAGTATCCGAGGATGGTCAGCATACAGGCAATGAAAGTATTACCTACAGACAGACGGAATACGGAATAGATCGTCAGGACCACGAAAACATCGTGGAGAAGGGCGATAACAGCACTTCCGCCGAACTTCACATCCTTGAAACGGAACGCGATATAGATCAGCATACAGATGGAGGCGATGATCACCGCAACGATAGCGTCACTCTTCATCTCAGCGGACACGCTGGCCGCGATCTCCTCTGTCTGATATTCTTCGATATCGTAGGCTTCTTTCAGTGCATCCTCAAGTTTGGAACGGTCTGCCACAGACAGCTCGTTGGTCTTGATCACGATCTGGTCGGAGTTGATGACCTTCTGGCTCTGGACCGTCTTGACATCGACCGTCTGTTTTACGGTTTCCACGATCTTTTCATCCAGATCGTCGGGCACCTCCTGGTTGAAGGTCATGGTGACAGCTGTACCGCCTGAAAATTCCAGGTCGTAATTGAGGATATTGCCGATGGCGTTCTTGTTGATCGGCATAAAGACAAAACCTAAAAGGATCACGATAAGGGAACCGATGATGCAGTATTTACTGATCTTAACATAATTCCTTACCTTGACTTCCTTGGCACGGCCGTAATATTTCTCATCCTGTACCCCGAGTTCATAGAAGCTTAAGAGCAGGTGTTTGGTGATGAACAAAGCGGTGAACATGGATAAAATGATACCGATTGCCAGTGTCTGGGCGAAACCTCTAACGGTTCCTGAACCCTTCATCCACAGCACTGCCGCAGCGATCAACGTGGTGATATTTCCGTCGAGAATGGCGGAAAGGGCTTTATCATAACCGCCGTTGATGGCGTTCAGGACAGATTTGCCTGAGGAGATCTCCTCGCGGATACGGGTGAAGATGATAACGTTGGCGTCTACCGCCATACCGATGGCCAGAAGCACACCGGCAATACCGGGCAGTGTAAGGGTGGCGTCAAAACCATTGATGGCCAGAAGGTCAAGAATGATGTAGATGCACAGTGCAAGGGCTGCCACAAATCCCGGGAAATAGTAGATGATGATCATAAAGAGGGAAACAAGCGCCAGACCTACGGCACCGGCTTTCAGGGATGTCTGGATGGCATCCTGTCCCAGCTTTGCACTGACCACGTTGGAACGGATCTCGGTAAGGGTCAGAGGAAGGGCACCGATACGGATGGTGGAAGCCAGCTCTGACGCGGTCTCGAAACTTTCCATATTTTCAATGACGCAGTTGCCGTCTGTGATGGCGGACTGGACAGTGGGAGCACTCACCACTTCGCCGTCGTAATAGATGTAGATGGGTTTTCCGATGTTGGCAGCGGTAGCCGTTGCGAATGCTTCCGCTCCCTCCTTGTCCATGGAAAGCCTTACCACATAGTTCTTCATTCCTTTATCTTCCTGGGTGCCGGCTTCGGCACTCTTGATATTGGAACCGGTAAGGACTGTGGAACCGTCTTCCAGTTTGAACTCAAGGTCACCGGGTTTGCCCAGTTCTTCAAGGATGGCGTTGGCATCGGTGACGCCGGGGATCTCAACGGTGATGTTCCTGGATCCTTCCTTGTATACCTCGGACTCTGTACTGTAATGCTCCACACGTTTCTGGAGCTTGTAGATGGTATCATCCACATCTGTGTCCGTTGGATTTTCGTCATCAATCTCATAGGTGATACTCACACCACCGGCAAGGTCAAGACCCAGCTCGATGTTCTTCGCGGATCCCTTATGCTGTTTTCCGAGACCGTTGGCTACGGTGTAGGCACAGAATACAGCTACAATGATCACCGCAAGAATGGTCATGACCGCCCTCTGTCTCGGATTGGTCTTCCTGGTACGCTTCTTTGCCATTTTCTAATTCTCCCTTTCCTCAGCCAGAGCTGCCTTGATCATGATGGCACATTCCACACGTTTGCGCTCCATCTCACAGCTCAAATCATAGGCTTCATTAATATCTCCATGGAATTTCCATGCATTTGCAGCGCAACCTCCGCTGCAGTAAAATCTTGCAAAGCAATCTCTGCATTTTTTCTTTGTATATACATTGCACGCCCTGAAGGATGAGCAGATGTCCTGACGGCTGATCCCGCCGAACACATCTCCCACTTTGAAGTCCTCTTCCCCCACAAACTGGTGGCAGGGATAGAGGTCACCCCAGGGGGTAACAGCCAGATATTCAGTCCCGCTTCCGCAGCCTGAAAGACGCTTGGCCACACAGGGTCCCCCTGTCAGATCGATCATGAAATGGAAGAACTGGAAAGGTCTGCCTTCCTTCTCCCTGGTGATGATCTCCCTGGCAATGGCGTCATATTCGGCGAAGATCTGCGGCAGATCTTCCTCCCGGATAGCATAGGGTTCCTCGGGAAGCCCCACCACCGGTTCCATGGAGATCTGCTGAAAACCAAGGTCCGCAAGGTGGAATACGTCTTTTGAGAAATCCAGGTTACGGCGGGTGAAGGTTCCCCTCACATAATATCTTCTCTGCTTTCTGGACTCCGCGAAACGGATGAATTTGGGCAGGATGACATCATAGCTCGGTTTCCCGCCTCTGGTGGGCCTCATGTAATCATGGACCTCTTTTCTTCCGTCGATACTCATGACCACATTGTCCATCTCCCGGTTTGAGAATTCAATGATCTCATCATTGACCAGAAGACCGTTGGTGGTAAAGGTAAAACGGAAATGTTTATCGTGTTTTTTCTCCAGCTCTCTGCCGTAAGCCACGATCTTTTTGACCACCCCGAAATTGAGCGTCGGCTCTCCACCGAAGAAGTCAACTTCCAGGTTATGCCGGTTGCCGGAATTGGCCACAAGAAAATCCAGTGCGGCTTTTCCCACTTCCTCGCTCATCAGCGAGCGGGAACCTTTGTATTCCCCTTCCCCGGCAAAACAATAGCGGCAGGCCAGGTTGCAGTCATGGGCGATGTGGAGACAAAGGGCTTTGACCACCGTCTTCCGGCTTTTCACTTCCTCGATGTAATCCCGATAGTTGTCTTCCGTGAACAGCAGTCCCTGGTTTTTCAGTTCCTCCACCTCGGCATAGGCTTCGCTGATCTCTTCAGGGGGATAGGGAAGCATTTTTTTCATCTCTTCCGGATCCGTCTGCTCAAAGAGGGAGATCACATCGAAGGTGACATCATCAACAACATGTACGGCACCGCTGCATACATCCATTACGATGTTGTACCCGTTGTTTTTATACTGATGAACCATACGGGTTCTCCTTTCAGAATAGTAAATACCTTATCGTACATCTCGTGACAAAGTCACTCGATGTTACGTTGGCATCACATACATGTTCATGCAAGCATGACATGTGCGTTCTGCCTTATCGTACATAT
This sequence comes from uncultured Eubacterium sp., assembly GCA_904502145.1. Taxonomy (GTDB): domain Bacteria; phylum Bacillota; class Clostridia; order Lachnospirales; family Lachnospiraceae; genus Anaerobutyricum. Next base: position 3,511 of record CAJGDH010000008.1, on the reverse strand, counting down.
AGGGTGAACAGAGACCTGTTCACCCTATTGCAAGCATATCTTTCAGGAAAGGAACGCAAATACACCTTTCATCTCAGCATCTTGCGATTTATTTTTCCTCATTCTCACAAGTCTGATTGCCGACGGTACAGGATGTCTTGCATGCGGACTGACAGGATGTCTGGCATTCGCCGCAACCGCCTTTGCACATGGTGCTACCGTATGTTTTATTACCGGTAAGGGTTTTAACACGCTTCACAATAACGCCTCCTTCATCACAATATACTCGGAAATGTCCTATGCCGACACTTCACTGGTAAGTATAGCATAGAAATCCGAAAATCTGCAACCATCAATTGCGGGGTCACTCTTCTTCTGTTCTTCCGTAATTGGGTTTCTCCACGGCCTGGATCGCGTCCTTCTGCATGGGGATACGGCAGTTACGATTGTTGCCGAACTCAACGATGACCGTATTGTCCATAATGTCAATGATCACACCGTAGAATCCGCTGGTGGTCAGCACACTGTCGCCGGCCTTCATGGAAGCGTTCATAGCTTCTCTTTCTCTCTTTGCCTTTGAGTTTGGACGGATGGAGATAAAATAGATCATGCCTCCGAAAAGGATGACATAAAAGATGATCATCGCACCGCCGCTTGCCAAAAAGTTATTCGCCAATAACATCATAGAATCAAAACCTCCATAGTTTAAAGTATCCGGCGGGCATCAGTCCTCCGGTGTGGAAAATCCTTCCAAAGTGGATTTTTTAAACGCCTGATAGCGGTGTTCTTCGATGGCCGTACGTATATCTTCCATAAGATGGTTGTAGTAGTACAGGTTGTGAAGAACACAGAGACGCATGCCGAGCATCTCCTTGGCCTTCAGCAGATGACGGATGTATGCCCTGCTGTAGGACCGGCATGCAGGACACCGGCAGCCCGGTTCAATGGGTCGCGGGTCCAGTTCATATTTTTTGTTGAACAGGTTGATCTTGCCGTGCCGGGTGTAGACATGACCGTGCCTTCCGTTTCTGGAGGGATATACGCAGTCGAAAAAATCGACTCCACGGTCAACGGCTTCGAGAATGTTGGCGGGAGTACCTACCCCCATAAGATAGGTAGGTTTATCCACAGGCAGATGAGGGACAGTCACATCAAGGATATGATACATCTCCTCGTGGCTCTCTCCAACGGCCAGACCTCCGACGGCATATCCGTCAAGGTCCATCTCGGCGATCCGTCTGGCATGATCGATGCGGATATCATCATAAACCGCACCCTGATTGATGCCGAAAAGCATCTGATGAGGATTCACTGTACCTTCCGCGGCATTCAGTTCCTTCATCCGGTTCACACACCGGGCAAGCCAGCGGGTGGTCCGGTCGACCGAATCACGGATATACTGTTTTTCAGCCTTGCTGGGAGGGCATTCATCAAAGGCCATGGCGATGGTGGATCCCAGGTTTGACTGGATCTCCATACTTTCCTCAGGGCCCATAAAAATATGATGTCCGTCGATATGTGACTGAAAATAGACCCCTTCCTCTTTGATCCTCCTCAGACCTGCCAGGGAAAACACCTGAAATCCTCCCGAATCCGTGAGGATGGGCCTGTCCCAGACCATAAAGCGGTGAAGACCCCCGAAGCGTCGGATCAGTTCGTCACCGGTCCGTACATGCAGATGATAGGTGTTGGAAAGCTGAACCTGGGTTCCGATCTCCTTAAGATCATCCGTACTCACCGCCCCCTTGATGGCACCGACGGTACCTACATTCATAAAGACCGGGGTCTCGATGGTTCCATGTACGGTGGCAAAGCGGCCTCTTTTCGCCAACCCGTCCCTTGTGATCAACGTATACATATGAATTCCTCTCTATAGTAACACATACAAAGCTAATTCTAACATAAGAAATAGGAATGCACAACAGGTTTTTTACGGAAAATTCCTGTGCAAAGATGAGGCTTATCTATGCCGCCTGCGGGATCAGTCCCGGTAGAAATCCAGGATCCGGTCGAGCCTGCTGCTCATATTTAACAGGAGGCTGTCCAGGACCACACAGGCTGCCATGGTTTCCAGGACCACCACCGCTCTTGGCACGATGACCGGGTCATGACGTCCGGAGATACTGACTTCCCTTTCGGCTCCATTACTGTCCACCGTCCGCTGTACTGCAGCGATAGACGGGACCGGCTTGAAGGCGGCACGGAAAATGACCTCCGACCCGTCACTTATTCCTCCCAGGAGGCCGCCGGCATGATTTGTTTTTTTCTTTACCTGATGGCCGTCCCTGTAAAATTCATCATTGTTGACGGAGCCGGCCGACCGGGCGGCAGAGAATCCGTCTCCGATCTCAAAACCTTTCACTCCTCCGATGGACAGGATGGCCTGGCCAAGGGAAGCACTCAGTTTATCAAATACGGGATCTCCAAGGCCTGCGGGCAGTCCGGTGATCATACACTCTGCCACGCCTCCTGCGGAATCACCCCTTTTCCTGCATTCCTTAAGGTAGGCTGACGCCTCCTCCGCCGCCCGGGGATCGGGCATATAAAGCGGATTTTGGTCCCTTGTCTCCAAAGAGAGATGTTCCCTGTTCACAGTGACCGGACCGATGGATGTTGTGTAGGCATAAATCCCTATTCCCATCTCTTCAAGCACCTTCACAGCAATGGCACCTCCGGCCACACGGCCCAGTGTCTCCCTGCCAGATGCTCTTCCGCCTCCGCGGAAATCCCTGATGCCGTATTTCATCTCGTAGGTGTAATCGGCATGTCCCGGCCGGTACAGGTCCTTTAAGGCAGAGTAATCCCCGCTTTGATGGCCGGTATTCTCCACCATCATGGAGATGGGTGCCCCTGTGGTCACCCCTTCGAAGATCCCCGAAAGTATCTTGATCTTATCTTCTTCTTTCCGTCCGCTGCTGTATCCGGATACTCCCGGCCTTCTCCGGTCCAGAAAGGTCTGGATATCCCCCTCTGTCAGGTTCAGTCCGGCAGGACATCCGTCCACCACGACCCCGGTTCCCTGACCATGGGACTCACCCCAGGTAGTGATCCTGAATATTTTTCCAAATGTAGAACCAGCTGCCATTTCCGACTCCTTTTCTGTGCTGGGTTTTGTTGGCTGTCCGATGTTTTTCCATTGAAATCGAACCTGATTTATCTATGATTCATCTTCCTCAAGAAGATACATAAGGATGGATAAGACAGTCATCCCGGCGGTTTCCGTCCTCAGGATCCTGTGGCCGAGGGTGACTACATATCCGCCTTTCTCTTTTATGGTCTCCACTTCATTTTCTTCGAATCCGCCTTCCGGTCCGATGAAGATCCCTATGCTTTCCTTCCCTGTCATGGAGGAAAACACCTGTCTGGTATGTCCGATCCCTCTGGCATCTTCGTAGGGAAGAAGGACGGCTTCCATGGAAAATGCCTCTTCCACGGCACGGGAGAAGGAACAGATCTCCGTCACCCGGGGGATATAGTTTCTACCTGACTGTTTTGCCGCGCTTTCCGCGATCAGGTTCCACCGGTCGACCTT
>CAJGDH010000007.1 GCA_904502145.1 uncultured Eubacterium sp. | reverse complement strand
CCGCGTATTCCGCAGGAAAGGGAAATTCCATCTCCGTTATATTCATTCACGGTTCTCCTTCCTGTTTTCCTCTTTATATCACAGAAACAGCACAGTGTCAAAAAGCAGAAAGAGCATATCCGATATGCCCTTCAAGGAAAAAAAAGATACCCGGAACGGATATCTTTTTTGACATTAACTGATTATTTATATTTTCTTTTTCTGGCAGCTTCAGATTTCTTTTTACGACGAACGCTGGGTTTCTCGTAATGCTCTCTCTTACGGATCTCCTGCTGAATTCCTGCCTTTGCACAGCTTCTCTTAAATCTGCGAAGCGCGCTGTCTAAAGATTCGTTTTCTTTAACGATAACGTTTGACATTGACTCACCTAACCTCCCTCCAGTTGCGTATTGTGCCTAATACAAACTGTTTGGGTATTTTTGCACTATGATGTATTATACACAAAGCAATGTCTTTCGTCAACAATTTTTTTCGGACTTTTTCAAGTCTTTTCCGGGTGAGTTTCAGGGTCCTGTCCCTACCTATAAAATGCGTTGAATTTTGTTATAATTCTGCTATACTTTAGTTAAGATTTTTAAATGGGAGAACAATTATTATGAATATAATCGTAGCAGGGGACGGAAAAGTCGGATCCGCTCTGGTGAAACAGCTCACCGCCGAAGGGGACAATATCACCCTGATCGACTCTGATACATCCGTCCTGGAAAATACAATCGAACAATACGATGTAATGGCGGTCACGGGCAACTGCGCCACCATGGACACACTGGCCGAGGCCGGGGTGAGCGAAGCGGAGCTCCTGATCGCGGCCACCAACATGGATGAGATCAATCTTTTGTGCTGTCTCACTGCTTACGGGATGAATCCCAAGCTTAAGACCATCGCCAGGATCCGAAATCCCGAATACCATGAACAGACCCATAAGATGAAGGATACTTTCGGTCTTTCCTACATGGTAAATCCCGACTTTCAGTCGGCAGCGGAGATTGAGCGGCTTCTCAAATATCCCGGTTCTCTGAAACGGGAATATCTGTCCAACGCCCGCTCCGAGATCATCGAGATCAAGATCGATGAAGACAGTCCCCTGAACGGTCTTCAGCTCAAAGACCTGAATACGGTGGTAAAATGTACCGTCCTTGTCTGTATCGTACTTCGCGACGGTAAAGCCATCGCTCCGGCGGGGGATTTCGTCATCCGTAAAGGGGACCGAGTCTTTGTGACTGCCCCCATCGAATCCCTGACCACCCTCCTCAGGAACCTGGACATCATCAACAATAAGATCCGCCGGGTGGTGGTCTGCGGAGGAAACCGCGTCTCCTATTATCTTGCACGGCGCCTTCAGAAAACCGGGATCTCTGTGGAAATCATCGAGAAGAACTATGACCGTTGTCTGGAACTTGCCGCCATGCTTCCTGAGGCCAGCATCATCCACGGTGATGCAAGCAGTCAGACTTTGTGGAGGTCGGAAAAGATCGACCAGTGCGATGCCCTCATCACCATGACCGGTCTGGATGAGATGAATATGATCATCTCCTTATTCGGGACCAGTAATCATGTTCCTCAGGTTATTACCAGCATCGGCCATATGTTCAACAGTACCATCGTCAATACCCTGGACCTTGGCAGTGTCATCAGTCCCAAAGAGCTTTGTTCCAGTCAGATCGTCAGCTATGTCCGTGCCATCAAGAACCAGGCCGGAGCCGCGCTGAGTATCCATCCCTTCGCGGATGGTCAGGCGGAAGCCATGGAATTCCTGGTGGATGAAAATACGCTGAACTGCGCAAGGCCCCTTAAGGATATCCGTCTGAAGAAGGGAATCCTCCTGGCAGGGATCAGACATAATTCCACAAAGAACGGGATCGTCATTACCGAGATCCCCAACGGAAATTCTTCCTTCCAGGTAGGGGATATCGTCATCGTCATCACCAGCGATGGCCATACCATCTACCAGTTAAATGAAATATTTGCCCCGTGAAAGGTTTGGTTGTCTTATGAATTATCGGATGATGGGGAAATTCATCTATCGGATCCTTGTACTTGAAGGACTTTTCATGATTCCTGCACTGCTGATCAGTGTCTATTACCAGGATACAAAAGCCGTCCATGGTTTTCTGAATTCCCTGTTTGTGATCGGTTTGATCATTTTTTTGCTATTTATCTTATGTAAAGATGCCCCCAGTGGTTTTTATGCCAAGGAAGGGCTTACCTGTGTAGGCATATGCTGGATCGTCATGGGTCTTCTGGGATGTCTTCCTTTTTATTTCTCCCATGAGATCCCTGATTTCATCGATGCATTTTTTGAGATCGTATCCGGTTTCACCACCACCGGATCTTCCATTGTCCCTGAGGTGGAGAAACTGAGTATGGGTATCCTGTACTGGCGAAGCTTCAGCCATTGGGTCGGCGGTATGGGTGTTCTGGTCTTCCTTCTGGCCATCGCTTCCGTGGATAAACGAAGCAGCGGCTATACCATGCACCTTCTCCGCGCGGAAAGCCCCGGCCCCGATGTCGGAAAGCTTGTTCCCAAGATGAAGCAGACAGCGGTGATCCTCTATAAGATCTATATCGCTCTGACTTTGCTGGATATCTTCTTTCTTGTCATCGGTAAGATGCCTTTGTTCGATGCGGTATGTACCGCTTTCGGAACGGCGGGCACCGGCGGCTTCGGAATTAAAAACGACAGTATTGCCGGCTACAGCCCTTATCTGCAGAATGTCTGCACCATATTTATGCTCCTCTTCGGAGTCAACTTCAGCTGTTACTATCTTCTGCTCCTCCGTCAGTTCAAAAATGTATGGAAAGACGAGGAGCTCCGCCTCTATATCGGCATCGTGCTGGGCAGTATCGGACTGATCATCTGGAACCTGAGAGGCTACTACGAGACCTTTGAGGAGACGGTGAGGCATGCGGCCTTCCAGGTTGCCACCGTGGTCACTACCACCGGTTTTGCCACCACTGATTTTGACTTGTGGCCTTCCTTCTCCAAGGGGATCCTGCTGTGTCTGATGCTGATGGGTGCCTGTGCCGGCTCCACGGGAGGCGGTTTTAAAGTCGGACGACTTTTGTTCATGCTGAAAAACCTGCGCAGAAACATCCTCAGGATCCTTCATCCCAGAAAGGTCCAGGCTCTGAAAAACAATAACCGTCTTGTCCAGGAAAAGGTTGTGGACAATGTAAACGCCTACCTGGCTGCTTATGTAATGATCGTCATCGTCAGCTTCATCATCGTTTCCCTTGACGGTTTTTCCATCACTACCAACCTGTCGGCCGTCATCGCATGTTTCAACAACATCGGACCGGGATTTGAACAGGTGGGGCCTACCTGCAACTTTGCATCCTACGGAATCCTGTCCAAGCTGGTCCTTATCCTTGATATGCTGGCAGGACGCCTGGAGATCTTCCCCATTCTGATCCTTTTCTCCAGAGATACCTGGAAGCGGTGACCGGCAAAACAAAATCATATACGGTTTTTATTCTACGCACAATACAGAAAAACCAGGGTTGATCATGATATCATCCCTGGTTTTTTGATTATTTTTTTCTGTTGATTATTCTTATAAAGCTCTTTAAAAAGCTTTATAAGACCTGTTTTTAAGCCAGCTGTTCTTTGGCAAGATCGACAGCCTTTGTCAGAGCATCAGGAATACCTGCGGCATTCTTTCCGCCTGCCTGAGCCATGTTGGGGCGTCCGCCGCCGCCACCGCCCACAAGCCTGGCGGCATCTTTGATGATCTTTCCTGCATGCGCTCCCGCTTTCACGGCATCATCGGTCGCGGAAACGATCAAGCTGACTTTATCCCCCTGGTCGGAAGCAATGATGACTACACCGCTGACGATCTTTGCTTTCAGATCATCACTGAGATTACGCATGGCATTGACATCCACATCCTTGACAGCTACAGGAAGGACTTTGAAGGATCCTGCTTCCACCACGTTGGACATAACGTCAGAAACCTCGCTCCTGGCGATCTGATCTTTCAGCTTCCCGTTCTCCGCATGGAGGGCTTTTACCTCTTCCAGGAGAGCGTGGATACGGTCCGCAAGCTTGGAAGGTTCGGTCTTGGCGATCCTTGCCGCTTCATTGAGGGTCTCCTCAACCTGAGCATAGTAGGAAAGAACATTTTCGCCGGTGAGGGCTTCGATACGTCTTACTCCTGCTGCGATACCGGTCTCGGAGATGATCTTGAAGGCTTTGATATCGGCTGTATTCTTCACATGAGTTCCGCCGCAGAATTCCACGGAGTATCCCTCGCCCATGTCCACTACTCTTACCTTGTCGCCGTATTTTTCACCGAAGAGAGCGATGGCACCGGTCTTCTTTGCTTCTTCCATGGTCATGATCTTGGTATCCACGGCATATGCTGCTGCAATGGCATCATTGACCAGCTTCTCAACCTGGGCAAGTTCTTCCCCTGACAGCGCCTGGAAATGGGAGAAGTCGAAACGGAGCCTGTCCTTGTCATTGTAGGAACCGGCCTGTTCAACATGGCTTCCCAGAACCGTGCGCAGAGCCTTCTGAAGAAGGTGTGTGGCACTGTGGTTCTTGGCTGTATCTCTTCTCTGAGAGGAATTCACGGTAAGGGAAACGGTATCTCCCACCTTGATCATTCCTTCTTCCATCCTGCCCACATGGCCGATCTTTCCACCCTTTAATTTGATCACATCTTCCACGATGAATCTGCCTTCAGCTGCCGTGATGACGCCGGTGTCGGCGTGCTGGCCGCCGCTGGTGGCATAGAAAGGAGTCCTGTCGGTGATGATGGTTCCGACTTCACCGTCAGTGAGGGCTTCCGTGATCTCATCTGCGTTGGTGAGAACAGTCACATCTGACTGCAGACTAAGTTTATCATAACCGTCAAATACGGAAGTGATGGCCGGGTCGATCTCATCGTATACCGTGGCATCGGCTCCCATATAGTTGGTTGTCTTACGGGCCGCTCTGGCTGTTTCACGCTGCTTCTGCATGGAAGCGTTGAATCCTTCCTCATCCACGGAATAGCCTTTCTCTTCAAGGATCTCCTTGGTCAGATCCAGAGGGAATCCGTAAGTATCATATAATTTGAAGGCTTCTTCTCCGGAAAGCTCTGTCTTCCCTTCCGATTTCATTCCTTCTTCCAGACCGGCCAGGATGGTAAGTCCCTGGTCGATGGTCTTGTTGAATTTATTTTCTTCCTGAGTAAGAACGTTGAAGATGAATTCCTTCTTCTCTTCCAATTCCGGATAACCGTCCTTGGAGCCTTCGATCACTGTCCTGGAAAGGAGGGCAAGGAATGTTCCTTCGATCCCGATCTTACGTCCGTGGCGGGCTGCCCGGCGGATGATACGGCGAAGAACGTATCCTCTTCCCTCATTGCTGGGCATGATGCCATCTGAGATCATAAAGGTAGCGGAACGGATATGATCAGTGATCAGACGGATGGAGATGTCATCCTCCTCATTCTCCTTGTAGATCTTATGGGCAAGATCACCCACCTTTTCCCTGAGGGCACAGATGGTGTCCACGTCAAAGATGGAATCCACTTCCTGGACAACAACGGCAAGACGCTCAAGACCCATACCGGTATCGATGTTTTTGTTCTCAAGCAAGGTATAATTGTTATGTCCGTCATTGTCAAACTGGGTAAATACGTTGTTCCAGACCTCAATATAGCGGTCACAGTCACAGCCTACGGTACAGTCCGGTTTGCCGCAGCCGTATTTCTCGCCACGGTCATAGTAGATCTCAGAACAGGGACCACAGGGACCTGCTCCATGCTCCCAGAAATTATCTTCCTTGCCGAATTTGAAGATGCGTTCCGGGGCGATGCCGATATCATCTCTCCAGAGGTCAAATGCTTCATCATCCTCAAGATAAACGGAAGGATAGAGACGGTCCGCGTCGAGGCCTACCACTTCAGTGAGGAATTCCCAGGACCAGCGGATAGCCTCTTTCTTGAAATAATCTCCGAAGGAGAAATTGCCCAGCATCTCAAAAAATGTACCGTGACGGGCAGTCTTTCCCACATTTTCGATATCGCCGGTACGGATACATTTCTGACATGTCGCCACTCTTCTTTTCGGAGGGATCTCCTGGCCGGTGAAATAAGGCTTAAGAGGCGCCATACCTGCGTTGATCAGCAGCAGGCTCTTATCATTGTGCGGTACCAGTGAAAAGCTTTTCATCACAAGATGATCTTTGCTCTCGAAAAAATCAAGGAACATTTTTCGAAGTTCATTTACGCCATATTTTTTCAAAACTATTTCTCCTCCTGTTTCATAACCCTGTTTCAACTCATAAAGAGTGCTGAAGAAACAACCTGCTTCTTCAGCACCCTGTCAATAATCACCTTATAACTTTATATCATACAGCAACAGTTTTATCAAGTCCCTTTCCTATGCCTTATTCTCTTCTTCCTTTTTCTTAAGGTCACGGTCATGGAGCTTCTTGCCGCAGGCAATACCAAAACCCGCAACGATCACCAGAAAGATCATGGAAATAAAATATTTTACGAATGCGCCTAACACAGCTGCCATATTGGGACCTCCTTTTTTTAATATCCGTGGCTGTATGAAGAAAGAATCAGGTCATAACCCTAGTTCACTTTAACTTTGAACTGTTTAAGGGTAAATACTGACTTGGAATATTTTTCTCCGTTCCTGTATTCAATCTGCTCCTTCACACATCCTTTTGCTGCACCTTTTTTAAATTTCGTATATTTATAAGTATAGCTTGAAACGAGCTTCCCGTCAGAATCATATTCTTTTCTCCAGGAATAAATAGGTCGTCCGGATTTATCACTCTTATATTTGGCTACGGATTTATTCGTGTAGGAACCGGATTTATATGTGCTTGTTGAGGTAACAGTCTTTCCTTTATAGGAATAGGTAGTTGTTGATTTGTAATTTACTTTCCCATCCTCATTATAACCGGTGGACTCGGATTTCTTCTGCTTACCGTTCTTGAAGGTACTTACCCACTTATAGGTAAGTTTCCCTTTTGCGTTATATTCCTTACCTACTGTCTTGTTCTTTGAATTGGTACTCTCATACCTGCCTGTCAGATTCCCTTTTGCATCATAATACTTGCTTACAAATTTGTTTTTTGAACTGGTAGATACAGTTTTCCCAATAAATTTGTTATTGCCGTCGTACTGCTTGACAACGGTTTTTCTTCCTTTATAGCTATATTTGGATACACTTGTCAGCTTTCCGCTTTCAAAATCTTTATCAACTTTTGTTCTGCCTTTTTTGTCATAAGTATAGGTATATTTGTACGAATAGTTTTTGCTTCCGTCTGTATCGTACCCGACATACTCATGTTTGGTGTTCTGGCCTTTTTTGTTGTAACTGCTGGTTGAAACACCGGATTTGTACCAGTTGCCGTTGGAATTGATCCCATAATCAACAGTTTTTACCGTGTACAAAACCTTCATGGTCTTTGCCTCTGCCGGGACGGCGATGATCATGGAAAGGACCAGTGCGATAGCCAGCATGCCGCTGACAGCCTTCTTGATAAAGTGTCTTTTGTTCATAGATTTCCCTCCTTCTCACTGATCAATGATCAGTGCTGTTTATATAAACATTGTACCAAAATTACAATACAATGTCCATACTCGCAGGGAGTTTTGAAATCATTTTTCCGTCTGTGCCTCGCTTACCAGGTCCCTGTAAAAACAACTGTAATTACCGGTGTGGCAGGCAGCCCCTACCTGGATCACCCTGGCCAGGATAGTGTCCTTATCACAGTCGATGGAGAGGGACTTCACATACTGGTAATGGCCCGAAGTATCCCCTTTGCACCAAAGCTCCTGACGGCTTCTGCTGTAATAGGTCATCCTCCCCGTACGCAGGGTCTCCTGAAAGGCCTCCTTTGTCATATAAGCCAGCATGAGGACCTGCCCGGTCTTATAATCCTGGGTGATCACGGGGATCATCCCGTCACTGTTCAGTTTAAATTCATCAAAATCCATGGAGGAAATCAGATTCATTTCTCATCCTCCTCAAAACGTACCCTGATGGAATTGGCGTGGGCCGTCAGCCCTTCCGCCTCGGCAAATGTTTCGATCTCCCGGTGGACGGATCTTAACGCCTCTCTGGAATAATAGATGATACTGGATTTTTTGATAAAATCATCCACGGACAAAGCAGAGAAAAATCTGGCGGTTCCGTTAGTTGGGAGCACGTGATTGGGTCCTGCGAAATAATCCCCGAGAGGTTCGGAACTGTACTCGCCAAGGAAGATTGCACCGGCATTCTTTATTTTGGTCATCACCTCGAAAGGATTGGCCGTAACGATCTCCAGATGTTCCGAAGCAATATGGTTGGTGATCTCTATTGCCTGGTCCAGATCCTCCGCGATCAGCAGGTAACCGAAACGGTCCAAGGATTTCCGGATGATCTCGCTCCTTGAAAGGAAGGAAAGATAGCCTTCTATCTCCTTTTCTACCTGGGAAGCCAGTTTTTGACTGGTTGTGACAAGGATGGCACTGGCCAGTTCATCATGTTCAGCCTGGGAAAGCAGGTCGGCAGCCACATAATGGGCATTGGCGGTTTCATCCGCAAGAACCAGCACCTCGCTGGGTCCGGCGATGGAATCGATACTGACATGACCGTAAACCGCTTTCTTGGCCAGAGCTACGTAGATGTTGCCGGGGCCCACGATCTTATCCACCTTGGGGACGGAATCCGTACCGAAGGCCAGAGCAGCGATTGCCTGGGCTCCGCCTACTTTGTATATCTCCGTGGCCCCCGCCTCATGGGCGGCCACAAGGGTCGTGGGGCTGATCCTCCCGTCTTTTCCGGGAGGGGTGACCATGACGATCCTTTCCACACCTGCCACCTGGGCAGGAACGATATTCATCAGCACGGAAGAAGGATAAGCTGCCTTTCCGCCGGGCACATAGACTCCGGCAGAGGCCAGGGGAGACACCTTCTGACCCAGGATGGTTCCCGTACTGTCACTGTCAAACCAGCTGTACTGCCGCTGCTTCTCATGGTACTCCCGGATATTTTTCAGGGATTCCCTCACTACCGAGAGAAGATCTTCATCCACTTCCCCATAAGCCGCTTCGATCTCTTCTTTGGTCACGAGGATATTGTCCGGGGTCAGGACACATCCGTCAAAGCGTTCCGTGTAAGCAAAAAGGGCCTGATCCCCTTTTTCCCTCACCTGGTCAAGGATCTCCTGCACTCTTTCGGCATAACCCTCATAGTTTCCCGGGTCACGCTGGCTCAGTTCCCTGAACAGCATCTCTTTTGTATCTTTATTTACCGTTAATGTTTTCATGACAAGCTCCTATATCTGTGCCCTGGCATCCACCAGCTTACGGAGGTCCACCAGGAGGTTCCGGATCCTTTCCTGTTCCATCTTAAGACTTACGGGATTTACCACCACCCTGGCGGAAAGCTGACAGACTTCCTCCAGGACTTCCAGTCCGTTGGCCCTGAGGGTGGATCCTGTCTCCACGATATCCACGATGACCTCGGAAAGTCCGACGATGGGGGCCAGCTCCACAGACCCGTTCAGTTTGATGATCTCCACCGTCTGGAGTTTTTTATTGTAGAAATAGTCTTTTGCGATATTGGGGTATTTGCTGGCCACCCGGATCAGCTCCCCATGCTGCAGTTTATCCCCGGCTTCCCTGGGACCGCAGACGCACATCCGGCATCTTCCGAAACCCAGATCCAGCATCTCGTGGATCTTTCTTCCTTCCTCAAGGATGGTATCTTCACCGACGATACCGATGTCCGCAGCTCCGTATTCCACATAGGTAGGAACATCAGATGCTTTGGACAGGAAAAATTTCAGCTTCAGGTCCTCGTTGACAAAGATCAGTTTGCGGGTGTTTTTATCTTTCATGGCTTCACAGGTGATGCCGAGTTCTTCGAACATGTCCATGGCAGTTTTTGCCAGCCGTCCTTTTGCCAGGGCAAAAGTCAAATATCTCATCTCAGTTTTTCCTCCTGAATTCTTCCAGACTGCAGCTTTCCAGGATCTTCCCTTCCGGGTCACGGACAGTGACCGTCCCGCCTATGAGACTGCAGATCCGGTCTGCCCCCTGGGATGCGGCAAAAGCGACATAATCCTCAATCTTCTTATCTCCTGCCATTGTCATCCATTCTGTCTTGCGCCCCCCTTTACGGAAATCTGACAGTAAGGAGATGGCAGCTTCATTGTCCTCCGGGGAGGAAACAAGAAGAAGATAACCCCTTTCTTTCCTGGAGAGGGAAATGTTCTGGCGGCTCAGGGCTGAAAGAAGATCGTCGATCAGGATGGTAAAACCACAGGCCGGAGCATTTTTTCCGAACTGCATAAGCAGATTGTCGTATCTTCCCCCTTTACCGATGGCATCACCGGTACCGTAGGTATAACCGCTGAAGATGATCCCGGTATAATAGTCAAAATAATTGACCATACTCAGGTCAAAGCTGATGTATCTCTCGTATCCGTAACGGCAGATCACCTGGTAAACTTCCTTGAGCCGGTCTATGGCGCAGAGACATCTGACATTCTTAGTCAGACTTCCTGCATGATCCAGCATGGTCACATCCCCGTAGAGTTCATGGTATTCCAGGAGCAGGTTCCTGCTGTCGTCCGGAAGGGCAAGATCGTCAAGGAACATCTCCATTCCCAGAGCGTTCTTGTTGTCGATGTATTCGTGGATCTGGGCTTTGTCTGCCTCACTGAGATCAAGGTCATCCATGATTCCTTTGAAGAACTCTGCCTGTCCGATGACTACCTGGAAATCACTGAGGCCGGCGGCAAGAAAACTGTCGATCATTATTACGATGCACTCTGCGTCCGCTTCAGGAGAATCATCATTGATCAGTTCTGCGCCCAGTTCCGTCTTCTCCGCCAATTTGCCGTGATAGCTCTGATTGTTGCGGAAGGTGTTCCCCTTGTAGCTCAGGCGAAGGGGGAATTCACAGTCATAGTAGTATTTGGCCACACTTCTGGCGATGGATGGAGTCATATCGGGACGGAGTACCAGGGTGTTGTTGTTCCTGTCAAAGAATTTGTACATCTCCCTGGAGCTTACAGTTCCGGTATCACTGTTGAATATGTCAAAAAATTCGAAAGAAGGGGTCTCGATCTCCTGGTAGCCGTATAATTCAAGCACATGTTTCAGGGCTTCCTCCACCGCGTTTTTCCGGCGGCATTCCCGGCCGTAGATATCTCTGACACCTTCCGGTGTGTGCAGCAATTTCTTTTTCATAGGTTTCCTCCGGCAGTCATATCACAGACGATCATCCATGGGATCATCATCCTGATGATCTGCATCCGGTTCAAAGTCATGATCAGTATCCGTCAGGTGGTCTGTCTCAATGGGGTCATAGTGGCTGGAGGCTCCGTACATGTCCTTTCCGTCCACTCCTCTCGCCCTGCGTTCCTTGTCGATCTCATCGCTCAGCAGGCGTTTCACCTTGACAGGCCTCTTTACATTTTCCAGCAGGAGAACAGGATTGGAACGGTCCCTGGTATTCAGTTCGATGGTACCGGTCCCGAAAAGCCTCTGGGGCAGGGTTCTGGTCACGGAGATATCCAGGATACGGTAGAGCATACACTCGTCCTCCCTGGAAGACAGGAAACCCTTTGTGGTGTATAATCTTCCGTTTTCCACGGCATATTTCGTAAAGCTGAAAGGAAACCACAGATGGTGCTTGCGGTCTTTCCAGACACATTTTCCTTTTTCTTCCACTTCGTTGTTCATCTCTTTTTCTGTATTTTCCATAATGATCCTCCTTGGGAAAATCTCTCTGCTCTTTAATGATTTAGTTTAACATAGTGATATTCATAAGTCAATCATGGGCCCGGCGGGTGCTTTTGACGATTCACGGATACTGTGGTAGAATCTGACACAGAACACTGCTTAAGGAGGAAGATCCATGGCTTTTGATGGAACGGTCATCGCCAACGTCGTTCACGATATGAACAAAGTCCTGCCGGGTTCCAGGATCTATAAGATCTATCAGCCGGAGAAGGATGAACTGCTGTTTATCTTTAAAAACAGGAAGGAGACTCTGCGTCTTCTGATTTCGGCCGGTGCAAGTCTGCCTCTGATCTATTTCACTTCGGAAAACAAGAAGAATCCCCTGACTGCCCCTATGTTCTGCATGCTGCTGAGAAAACATATCAGCAACGGACGGATCCTTAGTGTCAGTCAGCCCGGACTTGAACGGATCGTGGAGATCGACATCGAGCACCTTAACGAGATGGGTGATCTCTGCCGGAAGAAACTGGTGGTGGAGATCATGGGAAAACACAGCAATATCATCTTCCTGGACCAGTCCGGCATGATCATTGACAGTATCAAGCATATCTCAAGCCAGATCAGCTCTGTCAGGGAGGTCCTCCCGGGCAGGCAGTACACCTATCCGCCCAACCAGGGAAAGATCGCCATCTATGATATGGACCCGGACTGGTATGCCGATGTTCTCCTTAAGAAGCCGGTAAGCATCCAGAAGGCTATCTACGGCTCTCTTTCCGGGATCAGCCCCCTGCTGGCAAATGAAATGTGTTACCGGGCCGGGATCGACGGAAATGATTCGGCAGCTTCGGTGGAGGGGGACAAGGCCCTTGCCCTCTACGGGGAGCTTGGCAGACTGAAAACCTGGCTGGAAGACGGCAGATTCACCCCGAATATCATCTATCAGGGAAATGAACCGGTGGAGTTTTCCTCCTTCCGTCTACTGGGGCAGAGTGACCGGGAAGCCGTGTATTTTGACTCCATATCCGAGGTACTGGAACGCTACTATGCAGAGAGGGAAGTCAATACGAGGATCAGGCAGAAATCCACCGATCTTCGGAAGGTAGTGGGCAATGCCATAGAAAGGGCAGCCAAGAAATACGACCTTCAGGCAAAACAGCTTAAAGACACGGAAAAAAGAGAACAGTACCGTATCTATGGTGAACTTCTTCACACCTATGGTTATGAGGTCACCGAAGGGCAAAAGGAACTGACCTGCACGAATTATTACGACGGAAAAGAGATCCGGATCCCACTGGATCCCCAGCTTTCCGCCATGGAAAATGCAAAGAAGTATTTCGACCGCTATAACAAGCTGAAAAGGACCCATCAGGCCCTTTCCGGTCTGGTGGAGGAAACCCGGCAGGAGCTGGCCCATCTGGAATCCGTCAGCAATTCCCTGGAGATCGCCAGGGATGAGGCTGATCTTTCCATGATCAAGGAAGAGCTTACACAATACGGTTATGTCCGTCGGCACGGACAGGGAAAGAAAGGTTCAGGAGCAAAAAGCAGGCCCTTCCACTATGTTTCCTCCGACGGTTTCCATATCTATGTGGGAAAAAACAATTTTCAGAATGATGAACTGACCTTCCGTTTCGCCAACGGCAAGGACATGTGGTTCCATGCCAAAAACATGGCAGGCTCCCACGTGATCGTCAAACTGGAGACAGCGGACCAGCTTCCTGACCGGACCTACGAGGAAGCAGCCAGGCTGGCTGCCTACTACTCCAAGGGAAAAAATGCCCCCAAGGTGGAGATAGATTACACCGAAAGGAAGAACCTGAAGAAGCCTCCCCAGGCCAAACCGGGATTCGTCATCTACCATACCAACTATTCCATGAATATCGAGCCGGATATCAGCGGGATCACCAGGATCCCTGACAGATAAACCGGATATCTTAGCATATAAATAACCCCTTTCCAAAGATGAGATCCCGTGGAAAGGGGTTTGTTTATGCTCTATGTATTTTCCATGTATTTATATGTATTTCTTCTGTAATTATCTTATTGGGTTATTCCCCAAGGCTTTGATACAGATCTTCATAGGCTCTTGCGGCGTGAGCCCAGGAATTGTCCTTTTTCATGGCTGCTCTTATTCTTCCCTCCCAATATTCGGGATGAGTCCGGTAAAGGGAGAAGGCTCTCTTCAGGCAGTTATGGAAGGCGAACCTGTCGAAACGGTCAAAAAGAAATCCTGTCCCCCGGGCAGACAGCCGGCCGTCATCCTCGATGGTATCTTTCAGTCCGCCTGTTGCCCTGGCCAGAGGGAGGCATCCGTACCGCTGTGCCATCATCTGGTTGAGACCACAGGGTTCGAATCTGGAGGGCATGAGAGTCAGGTCACAGGCACCGTAGATCTGTTTTGCCAATTCATCCTGGTACAAGTTCCGGACATAGACCCGGTCAGGGTATTTTTTCTGATAATTGCGGAAGATCTCTTCCACCTTCTCCTCTCCTTCTCCCAGAACATAAAGCTGGGCACCCTCATCCAGCACATCTTCCAGTACTTCTTCCAGCAGGTCATAGCCCTTCTGGTCGGTGAGCCTGGACACGATCCCCATGGTGAAGGCGTCCGGATCCTCCTTCAGGCCTGTCTTATTCTGCAGGAAGAGTTTATTGGCCCTTCTGGCCGTCTCAAAAGTATCAACGGTGAAGGTTTGTGCCAGGTACGGATCATTTTCCGGATCATACATGTGCCAGTCGATCCCGTTGGTGATCCCGCTCAGATAGGGACTTCGGAAAGCCAGGGCCTGGAAGAGTCCTTCCCCGTATTCCGGGGTCTTGATCTCCTCCGCGTAGGCAGCACTCACTGTTGTGATCCGGTCCGCGCAGTTGATCCCCCCTTTAAGCATATTGGCCTGGCCGTAGTTTTCCATCATATCATAGCTGAATATATAGTCCGGAAGTCCGGTGATGTCTTTCATATGACCAATTTCAGTGATTCCCTGAAATCTGAGGTTGTGAATGGTCAGTATGGTCTTTATCCGGGCGTAATAGGGGTCCTGTATGTACATGGACTTCAGATAGACCGGAAGCAGGGCAGTCTGCCAGTCATGGCAGTGGATGATGTCAACGGGAAGCTCCAGATAGCTCAGCATTTCAAGAACAGCTTTGGAGAAAAAAGCGAATTTCTCCACATCCAGCCAGATATCACTGTAAGGCTGCGGCCCGGAGTAGTACTGATCATTGCGGATAAAATAGACATCCATGTCATCCTGCCTGAGGAAGGCAAGCTCGGCCATCCCTTCTCTCCATCCCAGTTTTACCGGAAAAGAGAACAGAGTTTCAGCCTTTCGTCCGTATTCCGGAAGAATGCATTCATAACCGGGGATGACCAGACTGACTTTCAGATCCAGCTGATTCAGCGCCCTGGGAAGAGAACCGATCACGGAACCCAGTCCACCGGTTTTGATGAAGGGTGCAGACTCTGCGGCCACGAAAAGTACATGCTTCATATCATATGCCTCCTCTTCTTCCGATTTTATCTAAAATTTGAACAGAACTTTTTTGATGATTATACACCATCTGCAATAATTCTAAAAGAAAAAAATCCTTAAGCATCATGGTCATAAGTTATGGCGGACCTGCTTAAGGATTTTTTTCTGTTTTTAATCAGAGAGACACTTTATATTTCTTAACAGAACATACACTTATTCTCAGTCATTAAGACTGGTCTTGAAGGATACTTCATGTTTGATGTCGTACCAGTTGAACATCTCGTCAACCACTTCTTTTTCCTGCTTGGCAGTAAACGCGCTGATCAGAGGAACAATGACCAGGCCTCCCACCATAGCCACAACACCGGAGTTGATGGATGACCGGAAGATGTAGCCAAGGACAGGGCCCCATCCGCTGATATCCATGCCGGAAAGGGAAATGATCATCTGAAGAACAGCGATGCTGCATCCCCATACGTAGCAGACAGCCGTGGCCGCTTTGGTGACCCCTTTCCAGTAGAGACCGTAGAGGAATGGTGCCAGGAATGATCCTGCAAGGGCTCCCCATGAAACACCCATCATCTGGGCGATGAAAGTCACCTCCGGATGTGAATCCTTAAAGATGGCGATCAGGGCAGATACGGCGATAAAGAAGACAATGAATATCCTCATGTAGAATACCTGTTTCTTCTCATCCATCTCTTCCTTGGATGCAACCTTGATCACATCGAGGGTAAAGGTGGATGAAGAGGTAAGAACCAGGGATGACAGGGTCGACATGGAAGCCGACAGTACAAGCACGATAACGATGGCAATGATGATGGACGGCAGCGTGGAAAGCATGCTCGGGATAATGGTATCAAAAAGAGGCTTTCCTGTTGCTTCATTGTAGCTGATCTTGTCTGCGTACAGACGTCCGAATCCGCCGAGGAAGTAACACCCGCCGGCTACGACGATGGCAAACAATGTTGAGATCACGGTGCCCTTCTGGATATCATGCTCACTCTTGATGGCATAGAATTTACCGACCATCTGGGGAAGTCCCCAGGTTCCGAGAGAGGTCAGGATAACGACAAACAAGAGGGCCAGAGGATCGGGTCCAAGGAAGGAGGTAAACGCTCCGCCTGACCATCCCTCGCATTCCACTGCGGAAAGCTTTACGGTGGTGGCAAGTAAACCGCCGTTCTGGGCGATCACTGAGTAGATTACCGCGCAGATTCCGAACAGCATGATGATTCCCTGAATGAAGTCATTAATGGCGGTAGCCATGTAACCGCCGACGATTACGTAGATTCCGGTAAGAACAGCCATGATCAGAATGACTGCGTAGTAGGGAATGTTGAAAGCCATTCCGAACAGACTGGAAAGACCGTTGTATAAGGAAGCTGTATAAGGGATCAGGAAAATGAACACGATGGCCGAAGCAGCTACCTTAAGGGGTGTGGACTGAAACCGTTTGCCGAAGAAATCCGGCATGGTCTTGGCGTCCAGATGCTGGGTCATGATCCTGGTTCTTCTGCCCAGGATGATCCATGCGAGAAGTGAGCCGATAAAGGCGTTGCCAAGTCCTGCCCAGGTGCTGGCCATGCCAAAATTCCAACCGAACTGTCCCGCATAACCGACAAAGATTACTGCGGAGAAATAAGATGTTCCGAAAGCGAAGGCGGTGAGCCAGGGACCTACGGATCTTCCTCCGAGAACAAAACCATTGACATCGGTTGCATGTTTTCTCGTACTATAGCCAACGTAGATCATCACTCCGAAAAAGACGACCAACATGACTGCACTTAAAACTTCTTTTGACATTTCTACTTTCCTCCTGAAACTTTTTAAATATAAAGCTTTAAATGATAAATGCTTTAAAGCACTGAAGTTAATATAACTTATTCTTCATTCCTTGTCAAGGATTTTTTTCAAAAAACTTACGAAAGAGCAGATTCACGTTAAAGGACGTAAATCTGCTCTTTATGTTCTGTTCATTTTCTAGCTGTGTGGATACCGGCGGACACTTCTCTCCCGCCAGGTGATCAGCCTCTGTTCTGCTGAGCGACAAGCTGATCTGCACCGTATTTTCTTCTAAGGGCAGGCTTCTCGATCTTTCCGGTGGCATTTCTCGGCACATCCGCAAAGATGATCTTCTTGGGACGTTTATAACGGGGAAGCTGATGGCAGTATTTCTCGATCTCTTCCTCCGTACATTCCATACCCGGAACGATCTGGATAATGGCACCCGTAATCTCTCCCAGACGTTTGTCCGGAAGACCGATCACAGCCACGTCTGAAATTTTGTGGTAGGCACTGAGGAAATTCTCGATCTGAACCGGATAGATATTCTCCCCGCCGGAGATGATGACGTCTTTTTTCCTGTCCACAAGGAAATAGAATCCGTCCTCATCCTGCATGGCCATATCCCCGGTGAACAGCCAGCCGTCCTTCAGGGTCTCTGCTGTTGCCTTGGGATCGTTATAATAACAGGTCATCACTCCGGGCCCTTTGACGCAGAGTTCTCCTACTTCTCCCTGTTCCACAGCATTGCCTTCCTCATCCACGATCTTACACTCCCAGCGGTAACCCGGTACACCGATGGCTCCCACCTTATGGACATTCTCCACACCCAGATGCACGCATCCGGGACCGGTAGATTCGGACAGACCATAGTTGGTATCGTAATCATGATGGGGGAAGTATTGCTTCCAGTGGCGGATCAGTGACGGGGGCACCGGCTGAGCGCCGATATGCATCAGTCTCCACTGGTCCAGTTTGAAATCCTCGATCTTCAGTTCGCCTGAATCCAGTTTCTCCAGGATCTCCTGGGCCCATGGCACAAGAAGCCAGACCACGGTACACTGCTCCTCGGAAACAGCATTTAAGATGATCTCCGGGGAAGTTCCGATCAGGATGACTGCTTTGGCGCCTGCGCAGAGACAGCCCATCCAGTGGAATTTGGCTCCCGTATGATACAACGGAGGGATACAGAGGAAGTTATCTCCCCTGGCGATGCTGTGATGTTTCTGCTCCATCTGAGCGGCCTGAAGAAGGCTTTCATGATTGTGCAGGATCGCTTTGGGGAAACCTGTGGTTCCCGAGGAGAAATAGATGGCAGCATCGTCTTCATCATCAAGACGGATCAGGGGCGGCTGGCTGGATGCATCTGCCACCAGGGCATGATAGCTCTCCGCAAATGTAGGACATCCGTCCCCGACATAGATGAGCAGTCTTGATGCGATGTCTTCTTCGATGGCTTCAAGACGGCCGATGAACTGATTGCCGAAGAAAAGGACCTGGACTTCCGCAAGATTAAGACAATATTTGATCTCATCTGACGCAAAGCGGAAATTAAAGGGTACCGCAATAGCGCCGGTCTTCAGTATACCGAAATAGATGGGAAGCCATTCAAGACAGTTGAACATAAGGATGGCTACTCTGTCACCCTTCTTTACTCCCTTGGAAAGAAGCATATTTGCGACGCGGTTTGCTTTTTCGTCAAAAACACTCCAGGTGATCTCCCGGCGATACGGCTGGTCATCAACATGCTGGACCAGGTCGTACTCTTTCCAGGTTACCCTTTTCACATGCTCTGTCACGGTGGGATTAAGCTCTACCAGCGCAACTTCGTCTCCATATAGCTTATGATTTCTTTCCAATAAATCTGTAACCGGCATTTTTCTATCTCCCTCATTCTTCATTGATTAACACTTTTGGACTTTATTTCTTTTACTGTCTAAAGCATAAATGTAAAATAACACAACAATTTATAAATGTCAACTGTTGTTTATGCATATTTATTCCTGACTTGTAATAATGTATATTAATGTATAAAGAGAAAGAGGAAAATGAGAAAAATGATTAAGGATATTCCCGGAATTTATGCTATAATGATTATCAGTCTATTCTATAAAGAAAAGAGGAATAAAATATGCTGAACAAACGAATGGTAGGACTCGGAACCCAGCGTTCCGTGATCCGTGAACTTTTTGAATTCGGAAAAAAACGTGCCGCAGAAGTAGGATCCGAGAATGTATTTGATTTCTCTATCGGAAATCCCAGTGTTCCTGCTCCTGATGCAGTCAATGAGACGGCCATGCGGCTGATCAGGGAAACGGATCCCGTCTTCCTGCACGGATATACCAGTGCCCAGGGTGACGCAGCCTCCCGTGAGAAGATTGCTGCTTCCATCCGCAGAAGATACGACATGGAAGCAAAGGCAGATGAACTTTATATCACGGTAGGTGCTGCCGCAGGTCTTTGCTGCTGTCTGAACGGTCTTTGTAATCCCGGTGACGAGGTGATTGTCTTTGCCCCTTATTTCCCGGAATATAAGGTATTTATCGAAGGTGCAGGTGCCGTCATGCGTCTGATTCCCGCAGATGTGGAAGCTTTCCAGATCGATTTTGAAGCCCTGTCCGACGCAGTAAATGAAAAGACCAAGGCAGTGATCGTCAATTCACCCAACAACCCCAGCGGCTGCGTCTATTCTGAGGCGACTATCAAAAAGCTTTCTTCCCTGCTGGAAGAAAAATCCGCAGAATACGGAGAGCCTATTTTCATCATCGCGGACGAGCCTTACAGAGAGATCGCTTTTGACGGTACGGTTGTCCCCTATATCCCGAAATACTACAAGAATACCCTGGTCTGCTATTCCTGGTCAAAATCCCTCTCCCTCCCCGGGGAACGTCTGGGATATATCTTTGTCCCGGGTCAGGTGACGGACCATGAACTGGTCTACGCCGCCTGTGCAGGTGCCGGACGTTCTCTCGGCTATGTGAACGCTCCCTCTCTCTTCCAGAGAGTCTGTGCGGAATGCGTGGAGCTGACTTCGGACATCTCCATCTATGAGACAAACCGAAATCTGCTGGTGAAAGGTCTTCGGGACCTTGGATACCATGTAGTTGAGCCAGGCGGAACCTTCTATATGTTCCCAAGGACCCTCATTGAAGACGACGTGGCTTTCTGTGAAAAGGCCCGTGATTTCAATCTGCTGATCGTACCGGGCACAGGGTTTGGCTGTCCGGGACATACCCGTATCTCCTACTGTGTTCCTACGGAAGTGGCGGAAAGGTCTCTCGATGCTTTTGCCAAGCTTGCCGACTTCTATCGATAAGGCAGCTGGCGGAAAGAAGGAAATATG
>CAJGDH010000006.1 GCA_904502145.1 uncultured Eubacterium sp. | reverse complement strand
TATTCCGGAAATGTACTTCTTCCCCCCGGAAAATGATCCGGCCTTCATCCGGAGGATATACCCCCAGGATACATTTGGTCAGCGTACTCTTTCCGGCGCCGTTCTCCCCCGCTAGAACATGGACTTCCCCGGGGTAAAGGGCAAAGTCTATGCTCTGCAGGGCCTTTACCCCAGGGAATGCTTTGGATAGATTATTCAATTGAAGGATTGGTTCCACCGGGGCAACCGTTTCCGTATTCTTCAATATATCTGTCATTTTTGTGTTCCGATTTTATGGAAAATCTATTCAAACCAACGGTAGTTATCAATATAATCCTGTACATTTTCCGAAGTGATCAGGGGATCATGCCTCTCTGAAGGGAAGGGAACGAAGTATTCTTCCGGCAGGGTCCCGTCGTTCAGATACTGAACCAGGTAGGTGACAGCCAGGTAGGTCGAACCATAGGGATCAGTATTGTAGGTACAGTAGAGGTCTCCGGCCAGAACCGCCTGGGAAGCATCTTTGGAACCGTCGGCGCCGCCCACAAAGACCCCTTTGATCTTCTGGGCTTTCAGAGCCTGGATGGCCCCGAGGGACATCTCGTCATTACAGCTGGCCACCACGGTCAGCCCGTCGGCCACATCCTTGTTCTGGAGCAGGTTCTCCATGACCTGCATTCCCTCTGTCCGTTTACAGTTGGCTGTCTGGGAAGCCACCACTTCCATATCCGGATAATCGGCGACCGCATCCAGGATACCGGATTTACGCTCCTCCATATTCTGGACTCCCGCAGGACCTTCAAGAACGATTACCTTGCCTTTTCCCCCTGCGGCTTCACAGAGTTCTTTGGTTACCAGGTAACCGGTTTCGTAATAATCCACACCGGTCCGCATAAAGGCACCGGTATCGGGGCATGTGCCTATGGCAGCCACGGGAATTCCCTTCTCGTTGGCCAGATCTATCACCGGCTGGATCCCTTTGGAATCCGAGGGATGGATAACAAATCCGTCCACACCTTCCTCCATCATGGATTCCATGATGGAGATCTGCTCTTCGATGGAATCCTGGGTGGAAGGAGACAAAGTCTCCACCTTGCATCCGAGGTCCTTTCCGGCCTGCTGGCCGCCCGACCACATACCGATCATATAGGGGTTGGTGGAATTCCTTGTCATAACGACGATACGGTAATCCTTGTCCGCCTTGACATCCGTGGATATCTGTCTTCCGATCTCCTTTACCGGGAGCTCCAGTTCATTCTTGGCATATTCACTGGCACGGTTGACATTCGCATTTTTGCTGAAATCCTCATTGACGGCCTCCCCCTTCTCGGAGACAGTAACATCCATGGTCGCTTTCTCCGCATCCCGGGAAGTTCCTGAAGATGAACCGCAGGCCGTACAGATCATGATCAAAGCCATGATCAGGGACAGAATAAGACCGTTTTTTCTTCCACATCTCATAGTTCGGTATGTTTTTTTCATTTTTTCGCTTCCTTTCCTGCAGGTTGAATCTTCTTTATACAAGGGATCCGGCCACCACATTCAGGAATCTCTCCTGAGGCTTCCATGAAGGCAGCACGGGGGATACCTGTGAGATCATGATGGCGGTCATGTCCTTTTCCGGCCAGATATTGAAGACACTCCCCCAGTATCCGTGCCATCCGTAGGACCCGTGTCCCATGTAATTAAACATCGTATTGACTTCTTCCTGCACATTTACCATGTAACCCCAGCCGTGTCCGTAGAGGTAGGTCCTCTCCCGGCCGATATGGTTCCGGGTCATCAGGTCTACCGCATTCCTGCTCAGGACTCTGCGTCCCCGGAAAGTGCCGCCGCAACGCAGCATCTCCGTAAAATGATAATAATCAAGGATGGTTCCGTGGAGACCGGCGGCTATATTGTAATATTTCTTCGACGGCCCCCTGGCCAGCTGCGTATCGTCCGTACCCGGAACATCCAGACCGTCCAGCCTCTCCATACTTCCGCAGGCAAACACTGCCGGAATGCGGTCATAGAGCCTGCTGTCCGGGAAAAAGGTTGTCTCCTCCATCTCCAGCGGATCGAAGATATGGTCCTTGAGATAGGACAGGAGATCCTGCCCGGATACGATTTCCACTACTCTGCCGAGAACGATGGAGGACAGGTTGGAATAATCCCACCTGCTGCCGGGCTGGGATGCTACAGGCAGCCCTGCCAGCCTGTCGCAGACGTCCCCGATGGTTTCATTCAGAGGATGCATGGTATCGATGATCCCCGCTTCCCGGTAACGGTCCGCGCAGAAGATCTTCACCGGATCCATGATCTCGTAGGCACGGTTGATGGGGGTGATCCCTGACCGCATGGTCAGAAGGTCATGGATGGTGATCTCCCTCTCCGGTTCCTCAAGACTGATACAGCCGGTGGGATCGATCGATGCCACCCTGGTCTTGTGAAACCCGGGCAGATATTCGGAAACCGGGTCAGAGGGCATGACCAACCCCCGGTCAAAAAGCTGCATAAGAGCGGCGGCACCCACTGTTTTTGACATGGAAGCCAGCCGGAACACCGCATCCTCTCTCATGGGAACGCCCTCATCCGCATGACCGTAGGCTTTAAGCTGTACGATCTTCCCTTTTCGGGCCACCAGGGTGACCATGCCTTTCATCACCTTTTCGTCGATGGCCCGCTGCATGACCCCGTCGATATATCCCAGGCTTTCCGGGGAGATACCGGCTTTAGCCGGATCTGTCATTACTGCTTTGTACAAAAACATCCCTTCCTTACTAAAAAATATACCATGATTCATTTCGGCGGACAATCAGATATTGCCCTCTTAAGATAAAGGCGGGTTTACAACCCGCCCTGATATACATTGACAAGGCCTTTCTCCAGAACCTCATCATGGATGAAATCATATTTTAGAGTGTTGAGACGGTCCGGGGCTTTCCCCTTCTCCACCCAGTCCATCAAGGCCCGGAAACCGGAGGCATTGGTCACATTGGGTCCGTCCCAGTCAAAGAGTGCGTGTCCCCCGAATTCCGGGAAGAAGACACGGATATTCTTCATGGTCTCCTCCTCAGAGGAGAAATAACCGCAGACCATCTTATAATAATCCAGAGTAAGTCTGTTGGGGACGATGTGGTCTCCCGTCCCGTGGGTGATGATCAGTTTTCCGCCGGATGCAGCCAGCTTCCTCAGATCCGGATCATAGGTGGAAAACCGTTCAAACTCTTTCTTATGGGTCAGATACAGGTCCTCAAATTCCTTGTAGGTACATGTTCTGAAGTCCCAGTCCGGATCTCTGACCATCCAGCGGAAAAGCTGGAGGGCAAAGGGGATCAGGGACGGTTCACCATTCTCCTTCAGCCTGAGATATCCGAATTGCCTTGGTCCCACCGGCCACTGGGTGATCTCGGGACCGAACCCGTAGGTGATCCTCGTCCCGTCGGACATGACCGGGCCGTTCCACACCTTGATCATGACCCGGAGATCTTCCTTGCTTATCTGGCCGTCCTCCGATTCCAGTCCGGAAAGAATGTCCAGATACCGTCTCCATGACGGTTCATTAAGATCAAAGGCACCCTTCAGTCCTGAAGACATGCGCCTGGCCAGATTCTTCGCAGCCTGATATTTCTTCAGGGATACCTTGTGAGGTTCGTTGTAGAAGACCAAAGCTGCCCAGAGGCAGGAGAACATCATATTATAATAATCATAGAGGGGCCCGTCCGCCCAGAGACCATCATAATCTCCGGGATATCTCTGCGCTTCAGCCATGATCTGCCTGGCACCGCCGGAGGTCCCGTGCATATAGCTTTTGTAGATTTTTTGACCATAGGCGGTCTCCACGATCTTTTTTGCCATCAGTGTGATCACATGTGTCCCGGAAAAAGCCCAGTATTCGATCATATCCCAGTCCAGGCTGCGATCATTTTTAAATCCCCAGCTGGCATCCACGAACATTCCCGTGGAACCGTCATTGACCACACAGGCAAAGCCGTTCCTCACCGCCATGGGCCAGGAAGTAAGATTTGTGGTCTGTTCCTTGTCCCAGTCCGTCTCCAGATTGGAACCTGCACCTGCGATCCCCATAAAACGTTCATTCCACCGGAGGGGCAGAAATACCCGGATATTGGCGGTATGCTTGTCGGACAGGATCTGTTTCAGCCTGACCAGCCAAAAAGCAGGGATATTGTCCAGCAAGGGTTTCCCTTCCTCCTGATAGGTCCCTGATTCAAAAAAACGCACATCCATCACCACAAAATTAAGCAGGGGTGCCAGAGCCTTCTGGAGATAAGTGACATCACAATTTTTGCGGAGCTGGGGATACTCTTTGAATTCCCGGGGATCCATCCAGTTGTAGATCCCGGCGGAGAACCAGTTTTCTTTTGTTCCTTTAAAAAACTTCCAATTTTCCTGATTACCCATTTTTTCCCCCTTAACGGTTACTCTTTATCTGACCTGCTGAAAGGCTCCGGGACCCTGCCTGCAGATGGGGCATTCCTTCAGGGTCTCAAAAGGTTTCCCTTCCAGCGATTCATCAAAAATGTATCCGCAGACCCTGCAGCGGTAGACTCCTTTCAGTTTCTTCGGAGCAGCTTCCTGCGCTGCCCGTTCATTTTCCATGACCGACTTTTGAAGATTGGATGACCGTAATCCTTCCAGAATCGTTCCCATATTTATTCTCCTTATCAAAACAAAGCTCTTGTACAAAAAAGACTGCCGCATGATCGGATACGGCAGTCTTAAAACGGCTTATTTTTTTATCTCGCTCTCAGGATGACCAATCTTCCAGGAAGCCATATAGGAATCGGACGGGTTACCGTCTGCCTCGCCCCTGATCCCGTACTGTTTTAAGATGCCGTTAAACACATCCCTGGCGTTGGTGCTGATCGTATCCCGGACCACCTGTTCTTCATCCAGCTCTTCGAAGCGGAAGGTATAGGAATAATCCGGTTTTCTGACTGATCTTTCCACCCTGCGTTTACCGTCGTCGCCCACGGTAAAATCCTGGGAGATACTGTCGAAAAGGATAAAGAAATCTTTCCCTCTCTTCTGAATGATCGCCTGCCTGTCCTTCACCAGATCCATACCGCACTTTTTCACGTAGGATGCTTTCATATCGATCTGATAGGTCAGACGGATGGCATCATTCTTAAACTCTCCCCTGATCTGACAATATCGGACCTTGCCTTTGCTGATCAGTACAGCCGGCTGTACCCCCTGATACATGACGGAAGTATCGGATACACGGATCATATCATTCATGGATCAGATCTCCATGCCGTATTTTACTGCTGTCTCGAGAAGGATCGGGCGCTTCTCCACATCTCCTTCACCGGCGAGACACGGACATAAGAGGGTAAATTTGTTCTCAAGGCCAAGCATCTCAACGATATGCTTGTATTCTTCCACCATGGGATAGAAGGAGAAACCGTCGGGGCTCTTGCCTGTGGCGATCAGGGCGATTTCCTTTACAGACAGCCTTTCTCTTCCGTTGGGGGAAAGATACTGAACAAAACCATCGATGGCCAGCTTGATCTGTGCGGAGAAACCTTTCCAGTACAAGGGGGAAACGAGAACCATCACATCTGCCCATCCCAGCAGCTTGTCCAGCCGCTCTTTGTCTTCCTTGCAGTCTGTTCCCATAAAACCGCCCAATTTAGCCTTGGTGGTATCAAATACTTCTACTTCATTACCCGCAGCGATAGCTCCGCTCATAAAAGCAGCAGCGATCGTATTGGAGTTGCCTTTTGCACGTGGGCTTCCTGTGATAACAACGATTTTCTTACTCATCTGTATCCTCCCCTGTATATAAAATACCTTGCTGTTTTAAGCTGATCTGCCGACACAGAACAGCAGTTTTTTCTGATAACAATTATAGCATTATCCCAAGACTGCCCGCTTGGAATATCCATAACTCACTTTTGCATTTATTTACCGATCTCATTCAGAAGGTCTTCCACTTCCATCTTGCCCAAAATGAGCTTGTCCTCATTGATCACGGTTACCGGAACACTCTGCACGTTATATTTGAACCGCAGCTTTCCGAAATGCATGATGTCGAACATCTCCGCCGTCACGTGATCATTCAGGGCGGCGATCTGACAGGCTGCCATGACCGTGGCAGGACATTTGCTGCAGGTGAGTGTTGCCAGGATCCTGAAATTGATCTTGCGGTCGATCCCCTTTATCCTGTTGAGGATCTCCGGCCTGATCTTCTGTCCGGGCCCGGCGACATTAAAGAGGGCAATGCGGAAGGAATTCCATTCCAGCCCCTTGGGTACCGCGTGGAAATGTATCCCGCTGCTCACCCCGTCTCCGCTGCAGATTTCTATGGAGGGAAGGATGAGATCATCCCTGCCCTCACGGTGGATCCTTATCTCCACCTTATCCTTGAGTTCCTCCTTCTCCCGGAGGAATTCCTCCATCTCCCGGGCCAGGTCCGAATCATCCAGCCACAGGTTCAGAACCGCCTTCCCTTCCATGGAGGAAAGGATGTCAGAACCGTCCTTCTTAAGACCGGGGATATTCAGGTCCGTATGGATCTTTTTGACATAAGGTTCCAGGTCAACTGCCGCCAGGGCCCCGTCCGAGACAGCGGTGACAACCTGCCTTAATTCTTTCTGTCTGACGTCTCCTGCCGCGTAAACTCCCGGCATGGATGTCCTCATCCGGTCATCGGTCAGCAGGCATCCTGCCCCGTCCTTCTTAAGGCCATCCGGAAGCCAGGCGGTATCGGGATGGTATCCGACAAAGACAAACACACCGATGGGATCGGGGAGGCCTTCAGGGTCGGGATCCGATCTCTCCACCCAGGTTCTTCCCGTCAGATTGTCGGTCAGTATGACCTCTTCTATGGTCATCTCTCCCGAGACACTGACAATCTGGGTGTGGAACAGTACTCTGATATTGGCATAATCCTTAAGCTGTCCGGAAATGGACTCCTCGCAGGTGAAATCCTCCTCCCTGACTACCAGGGTAACCTGAGGAGAAAACTCCGCCAGGAAAACCGACTCCTCCACTGCCGCAGGGCCCCCGCCTACCACATAGACCGGACATCCCGCGAAAAGCGGGCCGTCACAGGTGGCACAGTAGGATACGCCGCTGCCTTTGAATTCCGTCTCCCCCTCAAAACCGGCCTGACCCGGGATTCCTCCGGTGGCCAGGATGACGGAAAGAGCCTGATAGACAGTGTCGTCGACAGTCACTTCCTTGATGGTCCCTTCCAGACTGATCTCCCCTGTTTTTCCGTAGATCAGATCCGCTCCGAAATCCTTCGCCTGTTTTTTCATCAGGTCAGCCAGTTCCCTTCCGGAACAGGGGGCCACCCCCGGATAATTCTCAACTTTGGCCGTCAGGGCAATCTGCCCGCCGAATTCATCCTTCTCGACCACCAGGACCCTGAGGTTAGCCCGGGAAGCGTAGATCGCTGCACTCAGTCCTGCAGGACCACCTCCGATTATGATGACATCATATAGTTTGCTGTAGTCAAGCATATGAGCCTCTCCCTTCAGACAGACTTAGTAGACTCCACCGATCTTTCCCACGGAATAACCGGAAAGAATGGCCTTCTCCATGGCGTCTTCACGCTCGAGGACTTCGCCTTCTCCGGCAACACCGCCCACAAGGATCTTGTTTGTATGTTTGATCCCCAGCTTCATCATGAGGTAATCATACTCAAGACAGACCGCTTCAAACATCTCAGGATTGGCTGCGGTAGCTGTGGCGATCAGATAGCTCTCCTTGGGGTTGAAATACTTTTTACCTTCCGGGGCAGCATAGGGTGACAGCCTGTCCATCACGGTTTTCAGACCGGCAGTGACCCCCATGAAGTAAACCGGAGTGGCAAAAACCAGCACATCCGCCCAGCCAAGAAGCTGATGCAGTTCCCCGGCCGGTTCATCCCCGTCCTCGCACAGAAGTGTCGGTCCGCTGTAGAAGCCGATCCGGCAGTTATGTGCATCAAATACCTTCACTTCATTTCCTGATTTTTCCGCGCCCTGACGGAAAGCCTCCGCCAACGTGCAGGAGTTCCCCTTCTCTCTGGGGCTTCCTGTGATAATCAATACATTCTTACCCATAGATAATCTCCCCTGTTTCGGTAATATGGATCCGTAAACCGTATAAAAAATGAAAAATATACAGACTGATCCCACTATAGTCTAACTATATCACAGGGAAGAATTCAGACATTAAAACAATCTATGTGTCATAATTGCAATATTGTTCACAATAATACAGAGGATTTATCCCCCTCCCCTTCTCCCCGGGACCGGAGTGTAAATGAAATAGGAAATCTCCATATATTTTTTCGGAATATTCCTAATGCTTTTTCTTCATTTTATTTTATGATGATAAATGGATATCTATATCATCCGGATGTGTAAAGGGGGTAGAAGACCGATGTTATACCGGTGCAGAGTCTGTGGGTATGAATTTGATGAAAAAAGGGAACAGAAAGAGATAAATGAGATCGATGTCTGCCCGAACTGCGGTGCCGGCAGGATCGCTTTCCAGGAATCCGGCGGGGTTCCCTGGCATAAAGGACAGTCCGACACTCCGGACAAGGTAATCGGAATCTATCATAATCAATACTACAGGGGAGCCTGTAAGCTCTGCTACCGCCATTTCATCCAGGGGATGGTGGAAGCATACAACAAATGTTATGAGACCGCCCGCAAGATCTACGGGGACAATATCGAATTCAAGCATTTCACGGATTTCGGACAGTATTCCTCCGACTCCCTGGACCGTCCCCATTTCCACCTGCTGGTGGAATCCATCGAGAAGGGCGAGCTGGATGTGGTCATGTGCTTCAGGCTTAACAACATCACCACCAATGAGAAGCTCCTGGTGGATTTCTATAAATATGTCAGGGGAAAGGGTCTGGATTTCATCACGGAATCCCATGGCCTTGACGCCATGAAATATATCGACCTCTTTATCCAGAAGCAGGAAGAAAAGAAAAATCAGAATAAAGGATAAAAAGATCAATAAGAATAAAACAAGAGGGCAGCTTATTCTCAGATCCCGAAGGATCAGGGAAGGCTGTCCTCTTTTATTATAATACTATAATACTACCTGTTTCTTATTACCTGTTTCACCAGGATTCTGCGGGCAGGTTCGCCCCTGTTCATTCCGGAAGGGGTTCATAGCTTACCGCATACTCGTCCAATGCATATTTATCCCAGAATGCCGTACATTCTTTCTCGGATACTTCCTCGCCGTTCACAAGGTAGACCGTCTCCTTGTTCTCTTTCTCCGGATGATGGTTCGGGTCATACATATCTGCTGCGGCAATCTTATCCAGAGCACCGTCTTTCAGCTGGTACACTTCAAGATGTCTTTCTCCTGAGGAGCGATAATACCAGGTGAGTGTTTTTTCAGCTTCGCTGTAGAAGAAGGAGTCACCGGCTCCCGCGCCGATCTCCAGAAGATAGGTAATGTCTTCGCCGGTCTGGGCAAGTACACAGGCTTTATCAATGTCACTGATGAAAGCATCTTCCGTGGTGGATAAGAACAGTTCCTCCACCCCGTCCTGATCGATATCGATCAGCCGGTATGCCGCATAGTCTTCTTTGGTGGAAGGATCGGCAAGTACCTGGTCATACCAGCCGCCGGACTCTCCCTGTACGGGAACAAAGACCTTTTCCGCAGTCTGGGTCATCAGCTCATGCTCCGCTCCCTCCTCCATGATCAGGTTATAGAGGATCCCGGGAGCTGCATCTACCCAGGCAATGTATCCCGCGCCTTCTTTGTCCGCGATATTATAAAGTGCCGATCTGTCCTTGACCAGATCTGTCCCCATGGTGGTCCATTCATAATAGAGACCGGAGATATTTCCCTTGTCGAAATCAAATCCCGTAAGCTCTTCAGGTTCTGCATCCATCCCGGCATCTATACCCAGCTCGGTCATACCGGTGGAACATGCCCGGAGAGTAAAAGCCTTGCCGTCCAGGGTGAAATCCATCTGGGAGATGGTATACTCATCCGTGTCGATGACATAATATTTCACGTCTGTGGCACCTTCGGGAGCCGGCAGAGCAATACCTGTCTGTTCCATAAGCTCCTGTTCCGTCACCTCTCTCATGGGATTGGGCATCCCCACGCCTTCATCACCTGTATCTGCCTCCTGGGCAGCCTCGGTTGAAGCAGGTTTATCCGGAGATTTCCCTGAGCTGCAGGCAACAAGCCCTGCGCAGATCACTGCTGTCATCATCAATGCAAGCAATCTCTTCATCATGACAATATCCTCCTTTTATGGTTATTCATGTTTTTTTCATTGATTCATTATGATTATAGCACAGTGCAAAAGAAATACAATTCTACAGAATCTTTTCAATCATTTCAATTCACCATCAAATCTTTTGTAATTCTTTCGGGGCAATTATGGGATCAGCTCCAGATTATCCGCCAGAAGATCTTTTCCCAGCCCCAGGCACTCCCTGAGTACATTGTTGGGCAGGAAGGCCGGGTTGGATCCGGCGGATATCCCTTCCGCCTGTTCAAGTCCCTGTTTTGCCGCGATGCAAAGGGCACGGAACATATGGAAGTCATTGGTCACGATCCCGACTGAGCTTCCCTCTTCCGTCAGCTCTTTTGCATAGCGGATATTCTGATTGGTATTGACCGCCCGGGTTTCCATGATGATCCTGTCCGGGGATATCCCCGCATCCGTCAGCCATGCTGCCATGGCTTCCGCCTCCGTACAGGGTTCATTGGAACCCTTTGCCCCGGTGACGATACATTTTGTCTGCGGATGTCCGTCAAGATAGTCCGCTGCGGTTCGAAGCCGGTACTTTAAGATGGGGCTTGGGCCGTCGGCGGTGACATAGGCACCGAGAACGACCAGATAGTCGAGATCCCGGTCAGTATGATCATGAAAGTGTGCGGCGATCCGCACCGACAGGCAGATAAGCAGTAGGAATCCGGCGAGGATCAGCAGTCCCGCCGCTCCCAGCAATCCCCTGGGGATCAGCCCCCACAGTCTTCGTCCGGTGATCCAGGCAAGCAGTTCAAAAAAGAGTCCGAAAACGATCCAGACAGCAAAAAACATAGTTCCGGTCTGTGCCAGAAAAACAAAGACCGCATATAAGATCAGCACCAGCCCGAGAAGGCCGAAGAAAACAGTAAGCAAAGCCTTCACCTCCAAAGTTTTTTCGCCAATATATTAACATATCCCCAATCTTCCCGCAATCTGGCGGTTGCGCAACTTTTACGGTGCGGTTACAATAGAAAAAAGGAGGAAAGACCGCTATGAAAATCCATACACTGCCCGGCGGGGACGTCGTTCATCATTACAAAAAATCCATTGTGATCACATTTTCCGGCAAACGACATGTTCTGAGTACAGGTCCCAATAACGGCGGTTATCGGGAGGATCTGAAAGCCGTGTTCAACCATGACGCCAACCCGGGGGCGGGCATGGCCTGTGTGATGAGGGCACCCACCTATGAAGGACACATGAATATCATCGCCCTGGAAGATCTGGGCCTGGATCCGGCCCTGTGCAGCGGTCTCTGTACGGCGGCCAGCATGAAAAATGTCTCCATCCGTACCGGGTCTTTCCGTGATCTGTCTGTTACCGCCATCGTCACCGGCGGAATCGAACATAACGGGGGACGGGCCGGGGATCCCGCGACATTTTATGAAGACGGGGAAGATTTTCTCCCTCTTAAGCCGGGAACCATCAACATCCTCCTGCACATCAATGCAGACCTGGATGCCGGTACACTGGCAAGGGCCATGGTCACCTGTACGGAAGCCAAAACCGCTGCCATCGGCGAGCTGATGGCACCCAGCTGCTTTTCCCGCGGGATAGCCACCGGTTCGGGAACAGACGGGACCATCGTGATCTGCAATCCGCAATCCGGTCTTAAACTGACCAATGCCGGGAAGAACAGCAAACTGGGGGAACTGATCGGCACCACGGTCATTCAGGGAGTAAAGGAAGCCCTGAAGAAGCAGTCCGGGCTCTCCCCGGAAACACAGCATGATATCCTCTGCAGGATGGGCCGTTACGGTGTCACGGAAGATACCCTCTGGTCCGCATACTCGGAAGGATCGCCCCTCCTGTCCAGAGCTTCATTCATGGATGTCCTGGATCAGATCAGAAAGGATCCTGTTCTGGTGACCTGCAGTTCTCTCTATGCCCACCTGCTGGACCAGCTGGACTGGGGCCTTCTCTCCTACGACGAAGTCCTCCCTGCCTGTGGATCTTGCCTCGCCAGGATGACAGGTCCGGCGGATCCGCCTGATCAGATCGGCGACATAACGGAAGATATCGCCCGGGACCGGGAAGAGCAGATTACCCGGTTAAGCTCCATATATTTGGAAAAGATCCTTGGGATCATAGAGAAAAATTCATAGATAGTACAATTTACAACAGCATCTTCAATAAACATCTTAAACAACAGCTTCTACAATAATCAGAAGAACCCCCGATATGCCCGGCATATCGGGGGTTTGTCATCTCATGTTTTATCACGACAGCCGGTCACTCTTCAAAGGCTGCATATATGCCGTTGATCACATTCAGATAGGCCAAATCCGTGTCGATCCCTTCCTGACTGAAAACTGCCTGTTCAGTCACGGCATCCATCTCCTCCTTCATGTTCTCTTTCAGAGAATCTCCGTATTCCTCCGCCTTCTCTTCCATCCAGCTGTCCGTGAAGGAATGGAAGATCTCACTGCTGGATTCCTGCCCGTAGTTCATGGAGAATTCGATCAGGTCATTGGCCGCAGTCTCCACCCGGGCTGAGCTGCCGGCAGATCCTGCCTGACATTCATAGATCTCCGTCAGAAGACCTGAAAACTCTTTGTAAACCGTTCCCGCAAGACTGGCATCTTCTGCGACGACCTCTGTTGTCACTTCCTCTGAAGCCTCTTTCTTTGCGCTCCCGCAGGCCGCCATGGACAGGCAGAGAACCAGTCCCGATGCGATTGCCAACAATTTTTTCAATCTCATAATACACCTCCGAAAAATTATACTCTGTTATTTGTATATATAATAACTATATTACAAAACAAGACAAAAAGTATTAAATCTTTCTGAATTTAATCAGAATAAATCCCGAAAAAAATCCCTTCGGAAATCAGTCCGAAGGGATCTTCTGTCAGTTGTGGCCTTTTATCTGTTCCGGTTTATTCTGCTTTCCATAATCCATGGAGATTGCAGTAAGCATAGATGCCCACCAGGGTGTCATCCTCTGTGAGGGCGAAGGTAGCTTTGGGCTCGTCACCCGGTTTCAGGTTCTTTCTCTGCATGCCCTGCTCTGTCTCAATACCGATCCACTCAATATAGTGAACATCCTCCATGGGATGGGTCAGAGTTCCAACTTTGACAATGATATTATTTCCGTCGATCTGGAAGATAGGAACATGTTTTTCCTGAGCTGCATCCGTTGTTCCGGGTACAAGTAATTCCATAGGCTGTCCGCAGCAGCTTGGAG
The DNA here is from genome assembly GCA_904502145.1 of uncultured Eubacterium sp. Classification (GTDB taxonomy): domain Bacteria; phylum Bacillota; class Clostridia; order Lachnospirales; family Lachnospiraceae; genus Anaerobutyricum. The sequence goes on along the minus strand of CAJGDH010000006.1, from coordinate 7,383 downwards.
TACAGCAATCTGTCTTGATCAGTTCAACCATGTCGCCACATTTTGCGCATTTGTAAATCTTCATAATCAGCCCTCCATCTTTTGTTTAAAAATTGAACATCTGTTTATCACAGATGAAATCTTACACCTTCATTATAATGAATTATCCTCTGAAATGCAACTGTTTAGAAGTCTCCGAAAGGCCTTCCCAAAAGACCTTTTGCAGTGGAGGATCATTTTTTGATCTTCACCTTTTTTGCGGTTTTCCACCACTCGGAATAACATTTCTTTCCGCCGACATACTTATAATAACGGACCGTGATGTAATATGTCTTGTTCTTTTTAAGCTGGGCAGTCTTTCTGCTGATAGTCTTTCTGCCCTTTACCGTGATATATTTGATGGTGGTATATATATCGAATTTTTTGGAGGTGGAATAACGGATATGGTAGCCGGACGCACTGCCTGACTTATTCCATTTCAGACGGATCCGCCTGGTCTTGACATTCGCGGCACTTTTGATCTTCGGTCCTTTCACACCCTTCATCACGTAATTCAGTTTATATTTTTTCGCATATTTAAAAGCTGTGGAAGACGCGATCCCTGATTTGGGTCCCACCACGTCAAAACCCGGAACTTTATGGATATCCTTCTTCGGGGTGGAATCATCCAGGGTATAGTCATCATCCGTGTTGTATGCCCGGTAACCGAAAGCATATTTCCCCACCTTCTTCACCGTATTGGGGATCTCGATACGGGTAAATATACACCCCGAGAAAGCATAGTCTCCAATCTCCTTGCAGGATGAGGGAATGGTGAAGGAGGAGAAGGCCGAGTTTGAAAAAGCATGTTTTCCGATTTTTTTGAGGGAAGAAGGAAGTTTTATGGAATCAAGGGAATTACAGTAGGAGAAAGCATATTCCCCAATGGATTCCAATTTACTTGACGCAATGTTGTCAAATTCCACTTCATAGATCAGAAGACCTGAGAAAGCCTCTTCCCCGATATAAGTGACCTCGCTTCCGATGATCACTTTATCAATCTGAGAGTCATCATATTTTAAGGCCTCATCCGGGTTTTCTGCCATGTGTTTCCAGGGGGCATCATTGTGATAGGAGTAATCATACATCTTACCTGAACCGGCGATGATCAGAGTTTTTTTCTGTTCATTGTACAGCCAGAAGATACTGTCCCCACATTTGCCGCTCACCTTGGCTGCCCGGGCTGTGACAGGCATGATCAGCATAGCCCCGATGATGATCATGACGGCCAAGAGACTGATCAAGTATTTTTTTACCTTGTCTTTCATCAGAAAAACCTCCTTATTTTAGATATTTTTTTAATTTTTTCTACATTATCATATCATGATTTGAGAGGATGAGAAAGAATTATTTTCCGTCATGACATTCAAAACCCTGCCGGAGAACTGACATACTTCATATCAGAGCCCGGCAGGGCCATTATATCATATGAATGATAGGGGATTCTCAATGAAGATCATCCCCAGATGCTGCTCATCAGAAAGATCAGACCCGCAAAAGCAGCGGCCAGAACGCCAAGCACAAGAAAAGCTGCCGCCAGGGTCCCTTTGATCATGGCGCGGCGCTCCTCCCCTTCCAGCTGTACCGGGGGTTGGGAGGGTTGTGCCTGGGACCGGGGTTCCTCACCCTTCTTTCTTTTGTACAGATGATCGAAGCGGGGGATAAGCAGAGGCTGAGGTTCAAGATTGCTCATGTCGGCAACCACCAGGTCATCCTCATCATAATAGAACTTCTCTTCCTCAGCTGTCAGCTCTTCTCTTCTGCTGTCTGTTTCCATGATTACTCCTTACTGATATCTTTCGCATCATCATAGAGATGGCATACCACAAAGTGGCCGGGCTCGATCTCTTTCTGCTCGGGGGCGACTTCTTTGCAAATCCCCATACAGTTCTTACATCTGGTATGGAATTTACATCCCGCCGGCGGGTTGGCCGGGGAAGGAATGGTTCCTTCCAGAACGATCCTGTTCATCTTGACATTGGGATCCGGGATCGGGATCGCCGAGAAAAGGGCTTTTGTATACGGATGAAGCGGATTGCGGAAGATGTCTTCCGTCTCACCGTACTCCATCAGGTTGCCCAGATACATGACACCGACGGCATCGGAGATATGCTCCACCACCGACAGGTCATGGGAGATAAACAGGTAGGTCAGGTTCATCTGTTCCTGAAGTTCCTGAAGCAGGTTGATGATCTGGGCCTGGATGGACACGTCAAGAGCGGAGACCGGCTCATCACAGACCACAAATTCCGGGTTCAGGGCCAGGGCTCTGGCGATACAGATACGCTGTCTCTGTCCTCCGGAGAACTCATGGGGATAACGCTCCTTGTGGAAAGGCTGGAGTCCGCATTTGTCCATGATATCATCCAGATAATCGTTGTACTCGTTCTTGGGAACCAGGTTGTGCTCTCTTACCGCCTCACCGATGATCTCCCCTACAGGAAGTCTGGGAGAAAGTGATGAGAAGGGATCCTGAAAGATGATCTGCATCCTGGTCCGGTATTCATGCATTTCCTTTTTGGTCAGATCAAAGATCTCTTTACCGTCAAAAATGACATCCCCGCCGGTTTTCTCCCCGTTTAAACGGAGAATGGTACGGCCGGTGGTCGTTTTTCCGCAGCCGGATTCCCCTACCAGACCCATGGTCTTTCCCCGTTTCAGATTAAAAGTAACACCGTCCACGGCTTTGACCTGTCCTACCACTCTGGATAAGAGGCCGTCCTTGATGGGGAAATATTTCTTCAGATCTCTTACCTGAAGGATATACTGAGGATCATACTCAAATGATCTGGTATCGCTCATCAGTCCTCGCCTCCTTCCTTGTAGTAACGGTAGCAGCTGACTTTATGTGTAGGAGATATGGATACCTCACAGGGGTATTCTCCGGTACAGCGGTCAACACACATCTCACATCTGTCCTTAAAGTAACAGTAGTTCGGCATATTGATGGGATTGGGCACCTTGCCCGGGATGGAGTAAAGCTTGTCCACTTTCTTCCCGACTACAGGCTTGGAAGCCATAAGGCCAATGGTGTAGGGGTGGGCCGGGTTGGCGAAGATCTCTTGTGCAGTACCTTTTTCCACCACTCTTCCGGCGTACATGACCACGACATAATCCGCCATCTCGGCGATAACACCAAGGTCGTGGGTGATGATCATGATGGAAGAATTCACCTTCTCCTTGAGGTCACGGAAGAGCTGCAGGATCTGGGCCTGGATGGTAACATCCAGAGCGGTGGTGGGCTCGTCGGCGATTACCACCTTGGGGCTGCAGGCAAGGGCGATAGCGATCATGACACGCTGGCGCATACCTCCGGACAACTCATGGGGATACATCTTATATACACCCTCGGAATTGGCGATACCCACCATTTCCAGCATGGAGATGGTTTTCTTCTTGATCTCTTCTTTGGTCATCTTCCCCTCGCCGTGAAGCTCGATAACCTCATCCACCTGATCTCCGATCCGGAAGACCGGGTTCAGGCTGGTCATCGGCTCCTGGAAGATCATGGAGATATAATTTCCGCGGAGGGACTGCATGACTTCGATGGGAGTTTTGGTGATATCATATGCTTTGTCTCCCAGGTTGAGACGGATATTTCCTCCGACGATCTGTCCCTGGGGACGCTGAAGAAGCTGCATGACGGAAAGGCTGGTTACGGACTTGCCGCATCCGGATTCTCCTACCACTCCCACCGTCATTCCCTGGGGAACCTCAAAGGTAATCCCATCAACGGCTTTGGCCACACCGACATCAGTAAAGAAATGGGTGTGCAGATCATCGATCTCCAGTACATTCCGGGGATCTTTCATCTGGGTCAGATACTCGCTTTCCGGCACATTTTTTCTCTTGTATTTTTTCTCCAGTTCACTGGTGATCTTACGGTTTTCTTTGGCTATTCTGCGTGATTCTTTGGCAGAAAGATAGCCCTGTTCTTTTTTCTTGGCCATATTCCTACCTCCTTATCGTTTCATCTTCGGGTCAAAGGCATCACGCAGGCCATCTCCGACGATATTGAATGCCAGAACGGTGACCAGCAGCAGCAGACCTGCAGGAATCCAGATGAACCAGTAGTTTGTCAGTACGTAAGTATCATTTACATCACTGATGATATTTCCCCAGGAAGCAAAGGGGAAACGTACACCAAGTCCCAGGAAGGACAGGGTTGCTTCAGTGATGATGGTACTGCCCAGTCCCATAGTCATGATAACGATCAGCTGTGGGATAACGTTGGGGATCAGGTGTTTGAAGATCCTTCTCGGAACCGCGATACCGCAGGCTTCAGTGGCTGTCATAAACTCCTGTTCACGAAGGGACAGGATCTGGCCGCGGACCATCCTGGCCACGCTGGGCCAGCCCAGGAAGCCAAGGATCAGCATCAGGTAAATGATACGGGTCAGAGACGGCAGATTGGCCGCATCCATGGCAGCACCCAGAATGATGATGACCGGCAGGGAAGGGATACAGTATAAGATATCCACGATCCTCATGATAAGGCCGTCCACCCAGCCGCCGAAGTATCCGGAGATACCGCCGAAGAACATACCCAGGACACCCTCAATGAAGACGACGATAAAGCCGATGATCAGGGAGATACGTCCGCCGTACATCAGTCTGGTCATCATGTCCATACCGTTTCTGTCCGTACCGAGCCAGTGGGCTTTTGACGGTGAAGCGTAGGTATCGAAGACCTTGGTCCCGATCTCCTGCTTGACATCCCAGGAATTGGTCGCGGCATTATAGGCAAGGATATACTCTGCCTCAGTTCCGTTCTCGTCCGTATATTTGATGGATTTCTGGTCAGCCTCAACAGCGTCGATCAGCTGATCTTTAAACTCACGGGTAAAATGAATATCAGCCATGACCGGACGCACGATATAGGCACTGATATAAGCCACTTCCTCACCGTCTTTGCCGGTGATGATACCGCCCTCATCCAACAGATATTCCTGGTTGTCCGCGATAAATTTATCTTTTTTCTCGGCCCTGGCCTTGAAAGCCTCATATGTGAATTCAAAGGAACAGGGTTTTTCGGTGGAGGAGTTGACCAGATCCTTGCTGGCGATGCCTACCACCTTTCCTTCACAGCTGACGGAGTATACTTCCTCCCCCATCTGCTTTAAGGTATAATTATGGTCATTGTAGAAGAATTCATTCTTTCCTTCAAGGATGTTCCGGAATACCTGGGCGTTAACTGAGCTCTTGAAAAGTTCCGGATCACCTACCGTATAACGGTATTCCTCGTTGTGAATGATGCCTGCATAGTCCTTGGACTGGGTTTTTACCGTATAGAATTTCTGATCCTCTTCATAAGGTGTGAGTGCTCCTCCCACAAAGGAGAAAAGGAACATGATGATCAGGATCACCATACCGGTTACCGCGAGCCGGTTGCGGAAGAAACGTTTGGCTACCAGAGCTCCCGGCGACAGGACCTTGACACGGCGGTCATCATTCAGGGAATATGCCTCCTCTGCTGTATTCTGATCTTCCTGCAGGGAGGTTTTGTTTAATTCCTGATTATCCATTTTTTCTCCTCCCTTATGCGAGCCTTACACGGGGATCCACCACCGCGTACAGGATATCCGCGATCAGATTGCCTAAAAGTGTCAGTATGGCGGTAAATACCAGGAAGAACATGGAGAAGGGGATATCACCGGCCACCATGGAATGATAGGAAGCATATCCGATCCCCGGGATACCGTACAGGGTCTCCGTGATCAGAGCTCCGGAGAAAAGACCCGGCAGGGATCCGCCCACGATGGTGACGATGGGGATCAGGGTGTTCCTGAAAGCATGGTGGTAGATAACCTTTCTCTCGGAAAGGCCTTTGGCCCTGGCGGTACGAATGTAATCCGCATTCAGTACCTCCAGCATGTTTGTTCTGGTAAAACGCATCAGTCCACCCATGCTGACCACAACAAGAGTGATGATGGGAAGGACCAGGTGATTGCCCTTATCCAGGATCTTGCCCATGGCAGAAAGCTGATCATAGTTCCTGCTTACCAGGCCGTACAGGTCGAACCAGCCCAGTTTGACGGAGAAGAGCAGCTTCAGCAGGGAAGCAAAGAAGAAGGTGGGCAGGGATATACCTGCCAGGGCGATCACTGAAATCGCATAGTCTGTTTTGGAATACTGTTTTGTCGCTGCAATGATACCAAGCGGAATGGCAATGATCAGTTCCAGGGCAAAGGAAATCAATCCCATTACGAAGGAAAGCCAGACGGTATCATTGAATTTCTCGATCACGGGAACCGTCCATCTCCAGCTGTCACCAAACTCACCTCTTAAGATGGATCCGAGCCAGCGGAAGAAACCGGAGATAATGCTCCCGTTCATATTGTACATAGCGGTCAGCTGCTCCATCCACTCTTCAAAGCTCTTGGATCCCGGCTGCATGGACTTCTGTCTTGCCATGGTTTCCACATAGGAAGTCGGCAGACATCTCATCAGCGCATAGAGGATAAAAGCGACGAAAAAGAGGATGACCAAGGATTGCAGCACCCTTTTGATGATATATTTTCGCACGATACATCTCCCTCTGTAATCTTAAAAAAACTGTCAGATAATCTAACCCGGGGCAGGCAGGATATCCTGCCTGCCCCTAAAAATTCAGATATTATCTCTGCAGCCTGGAGACCAGGCCACGGAGTCAGATCCCCGGGGAGATTATTTCAGCTCGATCTTCTCGATCTCTGAATACCATGGCCAGTATGTGGTGATATCCGGAGTCACGCTCTCCATCTTCACACGGTCTGTAGCGAAGATGATGGCATTCTGTCTCTGGTATACCGGAACCTCAACTGCCCAGTCAACAATGATATCCAGACAGGATTTGTAAACCTGTTTTCTGTAGGACTGATCCATGTTTGCACGGGCGTCAAGGATCAGACCGTCAAGTTCTTTGTCTGCAATATCATACATATAGTTGGAACCACCGGCTTCTTTGTCGGAGAACTTGCCGGAGAAGTATACCTGGTACATATCGGGATCCGGAGTAGCGCCCCAGGCCGCACACCACATAGGTACGGTTCCTGCTTCAAGTCCTGTCCACAGGTCTGCGGAATTGGCAAGGTCCTTAACGATCAGCTCGATACCGATCTTCTTGAAGGCATCGGATGCCAGGTTCAGCATCATGAAGGACGGATGGTCACCTGCACCGTCGGCAGGGATCCAAACTTCATAACTCATCTTGGCACCTTCCGGAGCCTTGGTCACTTTGCCGTCTTTTACGGTATATCCGGCTGCTTCGAAGAATCCGAGAGCTGCATTGATGGCAGCTTCTTCCTTCTGCTCATCTGTCATGTCGGAGGTGTAGATCTCCGCACCGTTTACATCCTTGGAGAATGCGATGGCATAATCGGAATC